>JAILKW010000135.1 GCA_024693455.1 Lachnospiraceae bacterium | reverse complement strand
TTTTTCGAATCACGAAGATAACCGTGGATAAAACGTTTTTCGTATTCTTCCGAAACATCAATAAACTTATGCGCCTGTTCCGTGCGGTCTTTTTCTTTTTTCTTAACCGCCTCAAACATATCACTTAAAGTCGTTTCTTTTCCGAATTCATCCAGAAGTCTTTTTGTGATCTCGGCCGCATCTGTGCTACGATAAATGTTTTCATATTCACCGTATCTGCCGAATTCCGGTGTATTGTTCTTTTCCTTAAGGTCTCCTTTTACATCATATTTGCTCGCAACATTCTTATAGAATTCACTTAGCATCGTACGTCTTCCGAGAGCATCGTGCTTTCTCTTAAGATAAGCCCTGGTCTGCTTTCCTATTACGCTTGCTGCATACTCCCTGCAAGCATACTCTTCAAGTACTTCCTTTATCCTTTCGGCGGTCTCGCTTACATTCTTCCTTGCAGCCTTGTTTGCAAGATCATAAATACCGCGCTCTGCCCTGTTCTTCTTATCGGCCTTATCCTTATTATAGGCAAATCTGAAATCTGACATAAGACAGGCCAGCTTTGTAAGTTTTGCCTCCCCTGCCTTTTGACTAATCTGATCAGCGATTTCCCGAATATCCTGCTGGGCCTTTGCCTTTTTCTGCTCTGCCTCTATTCTTTCCTTTTCAGCCTTATCATCCCTGTATTTTCTGAAGCTCCTTTGTATGCGCTTTGCCAGCATATCCTCATAAACTGCCTGTATGTCAGCCTTTTTCTTTTCATTGCAGGCCTGCATCACAGACTTTAATGAGTTGAGCATAAGCCTGTTTTTATTACCTTCGACAAAATCTCTTAATTCTTCCTCACCGGCATTTTTCTTAAGACGCTGCAGGAAGTCTCCACCTATGTTTATCCTCACATTACCGGATAAAACAGTAAGAAGTTTTTCATTAAGATTTGCCGTGTTTTGAGCAAACTTTTCTTTTCTCTCTTTTTCTTTTTGGGCAGCTTCTTTGATCTTATAATCCTTAAGCATTGCGGAAAGACTCTTCACCTCGCCAACCTGTTTTTCTCTAAGTCCCCCGGAAAGCTTTTTGAAATTATCCTGAGCTGATCTTTCCATGACAAGATCATTATAAGCCTGTGCAAATTCTTTGATACTTGAAATCGTCTTTCCTTTTACGGCTTTATCCACGTATTTTTTAAACTTATCCTCAGCTTCAAGCGTATCTAAAGTATTGCTGAAAATACTGCTTATCGTATCGTTTGTCATGGTTCTGATATTTTCAAGAACCTCGGCCCGCTTTTGTTCTTTTTCCAGTTGGATCTTGGCAATCTTTTTATCATTTAAAAGCTTTGCAAAATCCAAAAGCCCCTTTACCTCGGATGCATTTGTCTTATTCACCTTGTTAAGAGCAAAGTTTTTAATTTCCTCTACTGCTTTTTCATTCTTTAGCTCATTTATAGCATCGGTAAGAGCATCATCAACCAAATTCTTGCTTTTAATGTCCAGTAAAGCCTCATTTTTTAATGCTACAGTTTCTTTGTACTTTCTGTAGGCATTAATTATCTTAGCAGCCGCTTCCTGTCTTTGTTTTTCTTTTTCCTTATTAGCCTTTATCTTATTAAATCTGCTTTCAAGCTCCTCCGGATTTATATCCTTATATGCATTACCCTCATTTGGCTCTTTCAAATATGCTTCCAAAAATCTCTCACCTTTTCGGGCATTAAAATCAGAAAGATCCTTTTTCACTTTGTACTTTTTGGCAGCTTCAAGGAAGGTCTTTACCTTCTTTGCTGTTTGAATGTTTTCAAGACCACCTGCTAATTTTTTATAATTACCGGAAGCATTTCTTTCCTGCTTAATTCTTTCACTGTATGCCCCTGCAAATCGCTTAAGTTCCAAAAGCACACGTTGTTTATCAGATTGCTTATCGTTACTGCGCTTTTTATGGAACATATCTGTAAGTTTGTCTGTTGCATTCTGTTTTTCATAATCGTTTGCAACCTTATCGAATATTTCATCCAATAAGTTGTCCGCATAATCATCCTTGGCCTTATCTTCCCTTAAAATATTGACTTTTTTACTGGCCATATGTCTGCGGAAGGCACTTTGTATCTTAATTGCTTTAACCTTCTTCGCGTTTTCAATGTCACCTGCAGCTTTTTTAAGCGCTTCTACCGTATCTTTTAAATCTATTTTATACGCCTGATCACGTAAGAAATCCTCTGCCTCTTCTTTTTCTTTGAGATTAAGATGCTTTCTGTATGCCCTTTGTATCCTTTTCACATGAGCATCTTCGATGAGTTTTCTATTCTCCTCGGCCTTATTTTCATTATAAACATTGAAAAGGAGTCTTACAGCATCCAATGAATTGTTTTTATTTTTATTTGTTAAGATCTGTGCCAATTCATTTAATTTTTCCTTCTTCTTACCTTCTTTAGCATTCTCCTTAAGGCGCTCTAATAAATCTCCTCCTATGCCTAGCTTTACATTGCCACTAACCGCAAGAAGAAGTCTCTCTGTGTTTTTCTTAAACTGTTCTTTTCTTTCTGCCTCTTTTTTAGCCGCTTCCTCTTCCTTATACTTTTTAAGTCCTCCTGTTATTTCATTGGTATCAGTCTTAGCTTTTTTGCTTTTGATCAATTCGGCAAGTCTTTTGAAATTTTCCTGTGCAAGCTGATCCTTAGTCTTTTCTTCAACCTCTTTAATCTCCTTGAGCTTATATTTTTTAAGCATGGTTGCAAAATTCTTTGCTGATTCGGCATTTTTTTTGTTTTCAAGTCCCTTAGCGAGCGTTTTAAAATTATCCTGTGCAGCTTGAGTTTTCTTAAGGATCAGATCATTATAGGCCTTTGCAAAATCACCTGCGTCGCTGATGATTTTTTTCTTTTCCAGTTTTCGGGCCATATTTGCAATACTGCTTTTTGCGTTATCTTCAAGTTCTTCCTGAGTTTCTTTATCAATCTGATCAATAACGTTTCCAAAGATATCGTTTATCGTATCCTCCGTCATCTTCTTAACGTTTTGTTCTACCTTAACCCTTTTTATTTCATTTTCCAGACGGATCTTGGCGATCATATTTGCATTAAAAAATCCGGCAGACCTTAAAAGCATTTCTATGGTCTTTTGTTTAACCCTCTTGGCGTTGTCAAGAGCCATCTCTTTAATGCCTTCCTGTGCATCCTCCCTTTCAATTTCTTTCATTGCGTCTAAAATAGCTTGTTCTCCAAGCTTTTCGCCTTTTTCATCGGTTATAATTTTTTTCTTTAAATCGAGAGCTTCCCGGTATTTCTTGTATGCGTCAATAATCTTAGCAGCAGCCTTTTCCCTCCTGGCATTTTCATTGGCTGTTTTTATTTTATTAAATTTCTCATCCAGATCTACGAGATTGGTATCTATGGCATTTTCATTTGTCTTAATAGGATCGATTGCCTCACCAAACCTGTCTCCTTTTCTTTTATTAAAATCCGAAAGAACTTTTTTAACTTTATATTTTTGGGCTGCATCAAGGAAAAGTTTCACTTTACCTTTAGCCTGTTTTTCCGAAAGTTTTTCTCCTAAATGTTTATAGTTATCCTGTGCTTTTTTATCTTGAACGGCCTCTTTGTATTTTTCCAAAAAATCTCCGAAGTCATTCATATCATCTTGCTTTGTCTTCTCACTATATTTAGTGACAAAACCCCTAAGTTTTTCTTTCGACTCCTCTTCCTTGCTTATTGTATCTAAAGCATTTCCCAAAACATCTTCCACAAACTTATTGGATTTATCATCTATCGTCTTAAGTACCTTTACTTTTTTAACGGCACTATGTCCGCGAAATGCGGTTTGTATCTTTAATGCTGCATTGTTTTTTCTTTTATTCGAAACTATCTCATCAAGAATTTGTTTAAGACTGTTTGTAACCTTTTTTGCACTGTTCTGATATGACATATTGCGGATAGTATCTTCTATCTTTTTATTATTTTCCTCCCTTTCTTTTTCAGCACTTACAAGACTTTCAACAGCTTTGTCAAAGTCCTTAAGATCAGTGGCGTTTTTCCTCTCAATAAAGACATCAAGCAGTGCGTTTTTATATGAAATATCTATATTCATACGATCCGGTAAATGAACATTTTTAACGTTCCTGATATTAACATTTTTATTTTGATTTTTAACGTTAATATCAACCTTAAATATTCTATTTAGATCATTCTTATGTTCCAATATAATAATCGGCTGTTCATCCTGCTGCTGCTCGTTTTGCTGCTGTTCATGGACTTCATTATTGTTGTTGATCTCAATATTATCTGCCGCCTGAGGGATTAAAGGTTCATTATTTTCCGCAGGTATTCTTCCTTTATTCTTTTTAATAGCATCAAGCATGGCTTTTTCTTCATTTTCAACGTTTTGAAGGAACTTCGCCAATACTCCGTCTCTAACCTGTGGATTATTTGCAAAATTCAAGCATTTAAATTGTTTTAGCTTATTACTGAATAATGCTGCTCCCTTCTTGCCCTTAACATAGGCTCCATTCTTTTTTAGCGCTATCATTTTATCTCTGACAGCTGCAAGATATCTTTTAAACTCTACATCTTCACTGGCTGCAATATGACGATTAAAATCAGCTTCTGTCCAATTTTGGGTATCGCTTTTTCCAAGATATGCATAACAAGGAGACGAGATCATATCGACTCTCGCCACAAACTGGTCCGCAATACCATCGAGTACTGAAACCCTTGCCTGTAATTCCTTTAAAATTTCACCCTTTAAATTCTTATTGACATTTCTTAAACTCCGATAATCACTTAAGGCCTGCATTGCATTTTTAGCGATCAAACATTTATCGTATATGCTGCTAAGATTTTTCTTGGCAATGATATCCGCATCATCCTTAAATTCGAATTCGGACATATCCCACTCTAATATTTTTGAAAATAATCTCTCATACTCATGCTTTTTGTATTCTGCATTAACTCCGGTCGCAGCAAGATTCTGAAAAGCTATCTCACTTCTTTCTTCAGTATCTGACTCAGATAAGCGAAGTGATACTGCCAATTCGTGTTTACGACGGACATCAACTGCGCTTTGATCAGTATTAAAATTCAGATTATTTAAATTGGCATCATATTCTCTTCTTCTGTTTTGAAGAACAAAAATATCTTTTTTGACTTTATGGCTTCTTTCGCGTTTTTTCGAGTATCCCCATTTTCTTTTAAAACGCTTCTTAAAACCAATGGATTCGTTGTTATGTACGGTTTTATGATATTCTTCAAGTTTTTCCGTAATAACATGCTCCGGGATATTGTCATCCTTATAGCCCAATCTGTTCAGATATGCCTGAAAATCAGTCTCCTCAAGACTATGTTCGATATTATTCTCCTGTTGATAATTATAATCGTAGTTATTTTCAAAACGATTAAGATTAATATCTTTTTGAATATTCTTGTTTTGATCCTGTTGTTGGTTATTTTGAACATTGATCTGCTGATTGTCGCTCATAGCCTCTCTCCTTTTACCTGCTAAAAAACTATCTGTTCAAACACTTCCCATACCAAATACTGTTTTGTATGAGATTTATAATGCATATAACTATATACGAATAAAAATCGAGGCGGTAATAATTACCGCCTAATTTTAAATCTCCAAAGACAAGTTTCTTGCCCCCGTCTACGCTTTGCTTAGAGGCGGTGCATCCTGTCTGAACTATATGTCACACCGATTTAAATGCATATATTCCCTGTTCACCTTCCAGGAAAAGTCCGTCTTCACCAAATACAGATGTAAACAAATGCATAACATGTGGATTCATTGCCAAAAATGAAATGTTATTATCCACAAGCCCATACTCCTTCATCTTAAAGATCAGTATCTGTATAAGTTTAAGAGGCACTATCGGGCTTTTTCCCTCCGCAAGCATAAGCTCCACCCTTGTCTCTTTATCATAATTAAAGCAAAGCATCACGCCTTCTATCTTTTTTGCCGGATCATAGGAGACAAATATCATTTTATTTTCACACCTGTCTCGTAATTCGCTTAAATCTTTGCTCTCCAAATATTTTTCCACTTCATGCTGTTGAATACTTCCAATATCTTCCATGCAAAACGTTTTTCCCATTTTGGTCTTTTTGAAAAATACAGTAGCCTTTGGAGATGTGATTATCTTTTTACAACTGACCCTGTATAATTTTTCCCCCGGAAAAACGTTGAAACCTTCTGCTATAAGGAAATCACTCATACTCTTATAGTTGGAAGTATAATCAATTTCTATTCTCTCAAGTCCTGAATGAGAAGCGACACGAAAAAAAGCGTCAAGTATCATACCTGCCGCTCCTTTTTTTCTGAATTCAGGAAGGGTAAAAATAGACGTAATTATGCCAATACCTTTTGATGATTCCATTACTCCCGCAGCAATAGGATATCCTTCCTGAATAACTCCAACCATAAGTCTTTCAGGTTTTTTTGTACTATCACCAAAAATAATAGGCTTAAAAAAATCCAGATTATTCTTTCCTATCCCCGTTATTTCCATAGATAAATCTTCCTCTAATGTTGATATCTGTATTCCGATATGAAAAAAATCCATTCAAAAACAGTTAAACTAGTTACTCTTTTCAATTTCTCCGATGGCTTTCCCGTCAAAAAGTTCCTTGCCGATATCACTTGCCGATAATTCGAGAAGCTCCACAGGATAATCCTCAGAATCTATTTTTTCAATTTCAAGGAACGGTGTTGACACGTAACCCAACTGTCCTTTGTAAAGGATAAGCGCATGGTGGCTGTCATGTGAAATAACGTATCCTGTATAATTCCTTGGAACATCATCAATTATATCTCCGCCTGTTGCCTTATCTCTAAGACGCAAACCACCGTTTGATGTATCTATCTTATA
>JAILKW010000100.1 GCA_024693455.1 Lachnospiraceae bacterium | reverse complement strand
AGTGCTGCGGCAACTCGTTTGATGTTGCCTCCTTTTCCGGCTGCATCCCAGCCTTCATAAGCTATGATAACAGGGATCTTTTCTTTGTATAACCTGTTATGAAGGTCTGCAAGCTCTGTCTGGAGCGCTTTTAATTCGGTTTTGTATTCGGCATCCGTAACTGTTTTGTCGAGAGGTATATCGGCAAGCTTCGGCATGTTTTTAAGACGGAAGGTATTTTGAAGAAGGGGAGCATTATGCTTGGAATTGGAAAGGGCGATATCTATTGCCTGTACAAGAAATTCCATAGCCTGAAGCTGAGCCCATTTTCTGTTCTTCGAATCTACGATGTACCATGGAGCTGAAAAAGAATTTGTATCCTCCATGTATTTGTCGTAAACATCCCGGCATTTCTTATAGTTTTTGTTCTGCCATTTATCCCATTTAGAGACACGCCATTTAGTGGATTGATCACTTCGAAGTGCCGTTATACGCGAGGTCTGTTCTTTTTCGGAAATATTGAAAAAGAGCTTAACGAGGAGATATCCGTTATCGGAAAGCTGACGTTCGAATCGCTTTATACTCTTGATCCTTTTTTTGTATGCACTGTCTGAAAGCTGCTTTGAAAGGTATTCTCTTGTGGTGTCATCCATCCAGCTTCCGTCAAAAAATGATATCTTGCCCGCTTCGGGAATACGTACAAAATATCTGTAAAGGAAGGGTCTTCGAAGTTCGGTCTCGGTAGGTGCTGAGAGTGTCTCTGCCTTGAAAAAACGGGGATCAAGCTCTTTTATCATCTTGCCGAGTACACTTCCTTTGCCGGCAGCTCCCCATCCGTCAAGAACAACAAGAACGGGAAGTTTTTTGTCTTTTATCAAAATCTGCTGTTTTGCAAGCTTTTCTCTTGCGGCTGATAAACGTGAAGATATTTCTTCATCGTCAGGTCTGTCCTCTTTTACAAAATCTTTTAACATAAATCAATCCCCCCTTTTGAATTGAGACAAAGATTTTTAAGTCTTCCCACTCCGCATTCGCAAGCTTGACGTGGGGTCAGACTTTTGGCACTGTAATCATATTATTATAAGGTAATTATAAATCAAAATAACTGATAAAGCCACCTCTTTTTTGTTGAATTTATCCTAATATTGCGTTAGAATAAATAGTAATTTGGGGTAAGATGCAGATTTGTTATTATCCACCGGATTAAAAGCGTACGGAGACGAGATATGAATGAGGAAGAAAACAAAGTTGAGTTTTCCGAAATAAATGATAGTGTTACCGAATCTGAAAATAATGATTCACAAAACAGCAAAAATAAAAGGAAAAAAGGTAGGACTAAAAAGAAATATAAATCTCTTCGCGGGAGAGTTATAAGAGGCTCTATATTGGTTGCTCTTCTTACCATTATTCCTATTGTTGTCGTTGTTATGCTAACGGTGTCCGATGATTATATTGATATTTATACAGAGAAAAACGAAAAGAGTATCAATATGATCGAATCGATAGTGAAAAACTATGAGGATGATATTTTCCGTGGCTACAGGACAGGTGAAAAGGGAGACAATTACAAAATAATACAGAACAGTTTGAACAGTATAGTGGATAATTCGGATATAAACAGTATTTATATTGTAGTGCCCGAAGAGGAGAACTATTTTGTTTACAGTTGCAGTGATGATTTTTTAAAGCTGTCTTTCGGAGACCGTTTTTCCAAAAAAGATTTTATACGTGACAATGGACTTAAGGCCGAAGAGGTCCACAGTAATGATGCCTCTTTGAGCCGTCTGCCCACTATGACAAGGGAAGATTTATATACACTTGTAGAGCAGGGTGTGCCAAATGCCAAAGATTTTGTGTTCCTGGTCGGTAAACAAAGGTTTATCAAAGAAGACGAAGGCGACCTTGAGGCAGCGATCTTTGTATATGCCGGAATATTTGATGTGGTTGAAAGTCTGGTCCGTTTGGGAGCAGCGATCGTATTCACATCATTTTGGGTTGTCATATTAGTTGTTTTACTCGTGGTTCTGGTTACCGTAAAAGGAGTGGCCAATCCTCTTAACCGAATGGCAAGGGCAGCGGATGAACTTATGGCGGATCCGGACGGAGATATGAGTCCCCGCGAGAGATTCGGAAGGCATCTTTTTGAGAAGATAAAAGTAAAAAATAAAGACGAGATCGGATATCTTTATAAAAATCTTACACAGATGGAAAATGCTCTCGGGATTTATCTTAACCAGCTTATGGAGGTTACTTCCGAGAAGGAAAGGATAGGAGCAGAGCTTGATGTTGCGACAAAGATTCAGGCTGACATGCTTCCCAACATTTTTCCCGCTTTTCCCGATCGAAAAGAGTTCGATCTGTATGCACTTATGGAGCCTGCAAAAGAAGTGGGTGGAGATTTTTATGATTTCTTTTTGATCGATGACGATCATTTGGGTGCTGTCATGGCAGATGTTTCGGGAAAGGGAGTTCCCGCAGCACTGTTTATGGTAATTTCCAAGACCATGATCAAAAATACCGCACTTCAGGGGTGCAGTCCGGCTAAGGTTCTTACCGATGTCAACAACGCACTTTGTGAGGGGAATAAAAGCAGGATGTTTGTTACAGTTTGGTTTGCCATTATAGAGCTTTCCACAGGTAAGGGGATCGCGGCAAACGGTGGACATGAGCATCCGGCTATCAAACGGGCAGACGGAGAATTTGAACTTATAAAATATAAGCATGGTCCCGTACTGGGTGTTATTCCCAAGATTCAATACGCAGAGCACGAATTTGAAATGGCCCCCGGGGACAGATTGTTCGTATATACAGATGGAGTGACAGAAGCTATCAACGAAGAAGAAGTTCAGTTCGGAAATGACAGATTGGAACAGGGACTTAACAGGCATGCACATGAAAATGCCGATAAGCTTTGCGTGGATCTTAGATCCGATATAGCTGCGTTTGTAGGAGAGGCAGAGCAGTTTGATGATATTACGATGCTTTGTATAGATTACTTTGGCAATGAAGATGTCAAAGCTTAAGGATAAATATTAATGGAGGTTATTTATGGATATCAAACTTAAAGACAATGGAACTGAAGGTGAGCTTATTATATCCGGCAAATTAGACACGAACACAGCTCCCGAGGCTCAGAAACTCTTTCTTGAAATGACCAATCGTTTTGAAAAGCTGATATTTGATATGGGAGGATTGGAATACTGCTCATCAGCGGGGCTGCGTTCCATAATGATAGTACACAGTACTATGCAGGAAAAGGGCGGCACACTTATTCTGAAGAATACCATACCGGCGGTTATGGAAGTATTTGAAATTACCGGATTTTCAGGAGTTTTGAATTTTGAATAATGACAAAGATAAGACAAATAAAGACTTATTTATTTTCCCGAGAAAAATGGTACCTCCGGCAAGAGGAACCAAACCTCTTGTGGGAGTTGCAGCGCATTATGCCAGAAAAACCGAGGCGAAACGGATGATGAGCGATGGAGAGGATTCCGATGGAGAACAAAACATCATCCGTGCGATGCAGGTTGTGGCAATATCTCAAAAGGCAACGGCTGACGGAAAGCGCCGTCAGCTCAGTGTCATTGAGTTGGAAAGAATAGTAAACAGACCGGAGGGTGATTGATGGGTTTTGTGGAAATGATACTGAAAAAACTTATCAATGGCATTTTCGAAGGAATCGGAACCATACTTGGTTTTATTAAAGACTTTGTTATGGGTCTGTTTGAATTGGATTTTTTGAAGATTTGGGATGCTATAATTGTTTTTTTGGGAAAAATAGGTCAATTCTTTTTATTTCTTAAGAATCTGTTTATTGTAATAGTTACTTTTTTGGGAGGCGGAGTAAGAGCCATCGGAACAGCAATTTTTATTGTTTTGGTGATACTTATCATCGCCTTTATTGTTGTTAAAAGAAAAGCCAGAAAAGCTACCATGGGCTTGATAGGAAGTACAAGGGGAGTGTCAAGATGGAAGGCTAAAAGACTGGCAAAAAAGTATGCCAAAAAGCAATTAAAAAAAGAGACAAAAAAGATAAATAAAAAAAATAAAAAGATTGCGATAAAGATGAAATCGCAGGGCGAAGTCAAGACAAAGCAGATGCTTTACGATATAGGAGAGATGGCTAAGGAGGAAAGCGATTCAAGGTGGCTGAGTGACACTGAGAGAAATGAATGTTTTGCTTCAGTTAAATTTTCCGATCTTAAAAAATCGGGAAACAGCGGAATCCCCGTATATGCGTTTTATGATGAAAAGAAAAAAGACGTAATGATAAATCTTAAGCAGCCTGAGCATTCGCTCATAGTCGGATCCACCGGTAGCGGAAAGACAACCATGATAGTTAATCCGACTATTCAGGTTTTGGGACACAGCGGCAGTCGTTCTTCGATGATATGCTACGATCCCAAGGGCGAGTTGTATTCCGGACATTCCGATATGTTAAGAGCTGCCGGTTATGATGTTGTACTTTTAAATCTTGATAATCCCATTCAATCCGGCAAGTGGAATCCACTCGGGGATGTAAGCTCTGTTTATTATGAATATGTCAGAGCCGGTAGTGAGATATTCGAAAGAACAGATGATGTTTATGCCAGCGGTTTAAAACTTTCGAATGATGCGGGAGTATACGGAAACGTTTGGTATGAGTATAAGGGAGTTGCCTATCCCGATGCCCGGAGTACTCTTAAAGAGGCTGATAAAGTAAGGAACGAATTGTTTGAGGAAGTATACAGGATACTTGTTACCGTTATCTCATCTTTGTTTATGCTCGAAGAGGATGAAGATGTTGAATCCATTGAAAGAGGAGCGATGCGTCTTACGGTTGCAGTAGCACTTTCGATACTTGAGGATACAACTCATCTGACCGGAAGATCGAATAAACCGCTTACTTTTGCCGCAATTTACAAGGCTATAGAAGACAGCTATGAATCAGGGGGCACGATAAAAGAGTTTTTTGAAAAAAGACCGGATCATTCCGTTGCCAAAAAACATGCCAATTCGCTTTGTGCGCTTTCTGAGGATAAGCTTGTGGATTATGTATCTAAAGCACATATGGCATTGGCGGTGTTTGACGATAATTCGATCAGGCAGATGACATCGAAGTCCGATGTGTCAACAGTTTTGTTTGCGAACAGACCTACAGCGATATTTATAAAAACACCGGATGACAATATCCAAAGAAGAACACTTGGAAGTGTATTTATACTCTGCTTATACAGAGCACTTAAAAAACAGGCTGACAGCAGTGAGAATCTGCAGCTTCCGAGAGATGTGTATTTTATTTTGGATGAGTTCGGTTCCTGTCCAAGGATATCCGATTTTGATACCATGATCACTTCCGGAAGAAGCAGAAGGATTTATTTTGAACTTGTGATCCAGTCCTTTGCGCAGCTTTCAAATGTATACGGAGAGCAGATTGCACATATAGTAAAAAGCAACTGTCCTACCAAGATATGTCTGGGCTCCAGTGAAACGGAGACCTGTGAGGAATTTTCGAGGATTTGCGGCACGGTGATGACTGAAAAGAGTGAGCTCACCAAGAGTTCCACATCGGGTGATGCACAGATGAGCACTCATTTTGAAAAGCAACCTCTTATATCGGTTGCGGAGTTGACCCGTTTAAACAGTGCAACGGATGACGGAAATGCAATAGTTACCGGATTGGGACATTATCCCATCAAAGCCAAGATGACACCAAGTTATAAATGTCCAAAATATGAGATGGGCGCTATTGCGGCATTTATAACAGCTGCAGTAATTTTTGCATCGGCATTTATCTTCGGAAATGTTCCGGTGTCGGCAGCTTCAATAGATTATAGCGGAGAACTTTCCTCGGATACCCTTTCTCCGGTTGAGTCGGAAGAAGGCAAAGAGCAGTCTAAGGCCCATGTTAAGATAAAAAAGGGCATTTATTATGATGAGGAAAAAGAAGAATTTGTTTACTCCGTTCAGGGCGGAGAAGGTATATTAAGAAGCAGCGTACTTGACGGAATGATAGTCACGGACAAAGTAAGCATTACCTGTGACAAGAATGTGGATGCTGCGATTTATCTTGACGGACTTAAGCTCAAAGAACCGGACTTAAGTAATATTTCGGACAAGGGTGAATATTCTGTCGAGGTTACCTGTGCGGGCAAAAAGGAAATTCTTTTTTCCTTTACGATAATAGGCGAAGTCAGTGGAAAATATAAGGTTTTTACCGTTCCGTCCGGACTTCGGATTACAGGCGCAAAAAGAGACGGGAAGGATATTGAATACACCAAAACCACGGTAGATATGTCAACAGAGGGAGTATATCTGATCCTTTACGGTAAAAAACGATTGTCCAAACGTTTTATGCTTGATGTAAAGACAGATTTTACTCCGCCTAATGTAATATTAAAGGGTGTTGACGGAAAAGGTGTTGCCAGGGGAAGCGTAACGATCGAAGGCATAAATCCGGAAGATGAAGTTGTTGTCACCCGGGAAGGAGAACCGTATTCTCCCGGCAGCAACATGACTTTGAAGGATAACGGCATTTATGTTGTTACGGTTACCGATCCTGCGGGAAACTCAAGCAGACATGAGTTTACGATAATGAGTTTTTTTGATGTTGGAATTTACGGTTTTTTGGTTGTTATTACGGCAACGATAGTGATAGTAGCAGTGTATCTTATCAGAGAAAGAAAGAGATTTCGTGTCAGATAATTATTTAGAGTGATAACTGCGGTCAGGGGAACGATCGATCCGAAAATATCGGGACCTGACAGAGCAGAACCTTATAAGAGGTAGTTTTATGTACGATAGTATTTCAGGCGTATTATATTGGATAGCTAAACAGATATTACATATACTTAACCTTCTTGAAAGGATGTTTGATGTCTTTGCGGGCGGAGCATCCGTTGTTTTTGACGGAGAGGAAAGTTATCTGACGAATCTTTTTTTTACCAACGATTCGGTTTCCACATTGTATATGACCATGGCATGTGTGGGAATGGCTCTTTCGGTCGGATTTGCCGTTGCTGCGCTGGTGAGAAAGGTTTTTGATGTTGGAGGAATAGGCGGAGCTGTTCCTATTTCAAGAATACTTAAGTCTCTTATCATAAGTGTGGGACTTATAATAATTACCAACACCGTGACTACTCTTGCCTTCAATGCAACAAATATGCTTCTTTCCTACATATCCTATGCCTCATCTCTTGAGACGGAAGAAAGCCCGGAGATAGAGTTTACCGATAAGGAAAGAAGTGCGATGGCAAGGGCGCTCAATACTCTCGGAAACTATTCGCTCAACGAGCCGTGCGAAGACGTAATAAACGTAAATATGTGCTTTAACGAAATGAGACCGGATCTGCTTGAACTTCAGGAAGACGGTGTTTTTGATGCGCAGTATTATCCCGAAGAAAACGGGGAGACATGGCAGTCAGTACTTGCCGTGATAGCCGGATCTCATGATCTAAATACCGATGTTTCCCTCACAAAAGAAGACAAAAGCGTTAAAGAAGCAATTCTAAAAGGTATGCAGATCATAAAGACAGTCGATAACCTTACGGCTCTTGAAACATTTAAACCAATGAATCAAAATCAGCCGGTCAAGATCGAGTTTGACAGACTCATGTTCCTTATGTCCACGATGAACAGTGCAAGGAACGAGAAAATGAACGAGAATCCGTCGGTCACAGATCCACTCAGAAATGCATTTTTGACGGGAGTATATTCTATTTACGATGACGAGGCGGTAAATGCAGCATTTGATATAAACAAAATAAACTGGATTTTATTCTATATCAGTATAGCAGTTACCATACTTGCACTTACCGTAATGCTTTTTAACTGTATTACGCGTATTTTCTCGATGATATTTTTATATATTGTTTCTCCTGCCGTTTTCGCAACAATGCCTTTTGATGACGGTGGAAGGACCAAAGAGTGGATCAATATGTTTTTGGTTCAGACGCTTGCGGTTTTTGCTACCGTACTGCCGATGAAACTGGTTACTTTGTTTGTTCCGATAATACTTGATTCAAGACTTACTCTGTTTGAGAACGGTTATATGAATCAGATGGCTAAACTCATACTTTTACTCGGCGCACTTGAGGCTGCGAGAAGAACAAGCACTATGTTCTCTAAACTTATCACAAATGCCGGAGGAAAAAGCAGTATAGGCGCGGCTGAGATTAAGATGATGGGTAAGTCTGTGGGAAAGAATATTAAAAGGACTATGAAAAGGATGAGGTAATAAAGAATGATGCGACCGGTGCCCGGGGATACAAAAATCAAAATCGAAATATTCAGAGGTGTCCGTGTTTGGGATCTTCTTGTTGGGTTTTTATCAGCACTCTTAATTATTTTTGTAGTGGTCTCATCCCATATCACAGCACCGTTAAAGATCGTACTTTCATTGTTTTTGATATCGGCTACTGCCTTTCTTATTGCAAGGATCAGTGATAATGAACCGAATTATCAGCATATAGCAAGGATGCTGCGGTATCTTGTGCTGCCCAAGCGATTTGAAAGAGTGTATTCGGATGATATGCTTTACGAAAAAAAATTAGGCGTTTTTAAGGATGAATATCTTTCCGATCTTTCAGGTTCCGATGGGGATGAGGAGGATGATAAGGAAGATAAAAAAGACGAAGAGGGCAGATCAAAAAAGAAAGAAAAGAAGTCACATACTAAAGAAAAGCACTATGATTTCATGGAGAACATAGTCCCTTTTACGGGAGTTTCAAACGGTTTTATTCTTTATGATGACTTATATATGGGAAGTGTTATAGCCGTTGACCCGATTGAATACAGGTTTATGACGGAAAAGGAAAGAAACGAAGCAATAGAGCAGGGATTCGGAAGTGTCCTTCGTATTCTTTCCGAAAATCAGGCGGCAAATATAATCAAAATTGACAGACCTTTACTTTATGATGAATATCTTGAAAAGGAATATGATAAGCAGGAGCAGCTTCTGTCTTTATATGAAAAGGCAATGATGTCCGAAGATGAATTAAAAAGTCGTATGGGGATAGAATATGATCGCATAAGTGAACTCAGGTCTCTTTGCTATGAGAAAAAGGTATTGTCAAGCCGATATTATATTGCTCTGTTCGCAAAAGAAGAAACGGAACTGTCTTCTGTTACCGAAAGAGCACTTGAGATCATGAAAGAAGGCGGGCTTGAAGTAAGAAAGCTTGATACAAAGGAGCTTATAGTTTTCCTTAAGTATACTAACCATACTGATTTTGAGGAAAGGGATATCGATGAATTTGATATTGAGGATCAGTACCTCTTTGCAATGCCCGAGAAGATAGACATCCATCCCCACCATATAAGGATAAACGGGGTTTGCAGTTATAATTACAGAATAATGGGATATCCCGTAAATGTAGATAATGCGTGGATGGAGAAGGTAATGTCAATTCCTTCCACAAAGGTGGTTGTTAAATGCTCTCCGGTTGAAAGGGAGAAAGCCATAAGAGATATTGACCGTTCGCTTGAGGAGCTTAGAGGCAGACTGACGGGCGATATGTCGGATTCGGTTTATATAAAACTGACGGCAGATGTTCAAAGCTTAGAAGAGCTGCTGGAGCATATAAGAGAAGAAAACGAGTCTTTGCTTGAGATAAATATTTATGTGACTGCTTATGATATCACAAGAATAAGCGCTGAAAATGCACCTTCGATCGCGGAAGGATCAATACTTCCGGAATATGAGGCTATGACGGAAACCATTAAGAGGCTGTTTTCCGAAGAAGGTTTCAAACTGGATCCTATGGATTACAGGCAGATAGATGCATTTGTCGGAGCACAGATCAGCGCCTACGATCCCATTAAGGCTCATGCACGTGCATTGCCTTCCAATACTATAGCAGCTATGTTTCCCTGGATACATCCGATAGTTTCGGATCCCGGCGGAATAAAGCTTGGCTTGCAGGATAAAACTCCCGTTTTTGTGGATTTCTTTAAGAGAGATGAAACGAGGGTTAACTCCAATCTTGTTGTTATCGGTAAGTCCGGTTCCGGTAAGTCATTTGCCACAAAGCATTTGCTTGCAAATCTTGCGGGAGATGATTGCAAGATATTTATTCTGGATCCGGAAAACGAGTACTCGGTGCTTGCCGGGAATTTAAACGGAAAAGTCATTAATGTTGGAAATGCATCGGCAGGAAGGATCAATCCCTTCCACATCATGACCGATCTTGATGATGACGAGGGAGATTCCAGGGGAGCAGCCAACAGCTTTTCCACACATCTTCAGTTTTTGGAAGAGTTTTTTAAACAGATACTTCCGGAATGTGATGCGGATGCACTTGAGTATCTGAATACTCTTTTGGAGAGAGTCTATTCGGCAAAGCACATAGGGGCAGCAACCAATTTTTCGGCGCTCAGTCCCGAGGAATATCCTATATTCGATGATCTTTACGATCAGGTGCTGTTTGAATTTGAAAAAACAAACAATGATTATTTAAAATCCACTCTTCGTACGCTTATTAATTACATAAGCAAGTTTTCCACGGGAGGAAGAAATGCAGGTATCTGGAACGGACCTTCGACCATAACCACCGATTCCAATTTTACCGTTTTTAATTTCCAGAGTATGCTTGCAAACAGGAATTCAACGATTTCCAATGCGCAGATGCTTCTTGTTCTTAAATATATTGATAACGAGATCATTAAGAACAGGGACTACAATAAAAGACACGGAACCAAGAGGAAGGTTGTGGTTGCGATCGATGAAGCTCATGTGTTTATAGATTCCAAATACCCTGTAGCGCTTGACTTCATGTATCAGCTTGCAAAGCGTATCAGAAAATACAACGGAATGCAGATCGTGATCACGCAAAATATCAAGGATTTTGTCGGTAATGAAGAGATAGCGGCCAAATCAACCGCAATAATCAATGCTTGTCAGTACAGCATGATCTTCCCTCTTGCCCCCAACGATATGTCGGACCTTTGTACTCTTTATGAAAAGGCCGGTGGAATCAATGAGAAGGAACAGGAAGAGATACTCGGAGCACCGAGAGGAAGGGCATTTGCGATCCTAAGTCCCGGAAGCAGAAGTACATTTCAGGTTGAACCCGATGCGGATACCGTTACTATGTTTGAAAAAGAAAACTATGATAACGGATATTTCACCGGGGTGATCGGAGAAGAAATATGGAATGATTTCATTTCCGAAAGTAAGATAATGAATGCCGAAAGCAAAGTCAGGGAAGAGATATTCGCAGTTGAGGAAGAGGAAAACCGGGATAAAGAGAATACCATTCATTTTTCGAATATTTCTTTCTCAATCGATGAAAGCGGTTCATCTGCTGCGGATGATACCCTGATCATTGACGGGCAAAAAGTAGTATTTGATAATGCCAAAAATAATAAAGGCTTTGAGTCATCAAATGAAGGTGGTTTAATTAACTTTAGCATAGCAGGAGAAGAGACAGATACATCTGAAAGCGGCCTTATAAACTTTAGCATAGCAGGGGACGAAGCGGATTCTTCCGATGTTTCACAAACAGACTATAAAGAAAAGCCTGAAAATGATCCGGGAAGTGATTTTGACGGCGAAAGATTTATGCGTACGCTTTTAGGTGAGAGAAACTATAATGCGATGATAGATTCTATCAGACAGAGGATAATAGACGATATGTCAAAAGGTAAATGATATGAAGATAAGACGGGTTTTATCTACAATTATATTATCGGTAACTTTAGCTGTGACATCTTTTGGTATGCCTATGCCTTCTTATGCGGTTGACACGGATGGTTATGATACCGAAACGACTTTGGAACCAACCGAAGAAGTTACGGAAGAATATGTTGATGCCACAGATGGTGAATATTTCGAGGATACGGAAGATACCGAAGAAGCTCTTTTTGACGAGGATGGTTTTTTTACCGGAGAAGATGAGGCTTTGGAGGATGGGGAATCATTTGAGGAGTCATATGATTGGGAAACCCTAAAGACATATATGTCTCAGGAGGATACTCAGAAGCGTCTTGGATTTTCGAAAGCAAGGCATGAATATACTGTAGTTGCATCTGTTGCAAATTCGGGCTCAGATGAAGAATGCGGTTCCAAAGATGATTTTTATTTCCAGTTGATCTTCGAAAAGGGTAATTCCGGAGCTGTTCTTGCAAACGAGCAGCTTTCATCCGACGGATTTAGAACCGGGAAAAAAGAGAGTTTTATTATAAAAACCAACCGCGATTACGGAAATCTTACGGGAGTGAGGGTAATTCCTTCGGTAAAAAAGAAAGATGATATCGATAAACTGAGACTGGATAAGATCGCGGTTTATGAGACTCTGGAAAACGGTGTTACGGAGCAGTGGCTCATGGAGGATGTGGGCTGGATAGGAAGTAGAGATAATGACGGATCGGAGACTGTTACTTTGGATGATATTTCATATCTGTATCCCATTACCAAAACATCAACATCCCTTAACCTTCTTTTATGTATTGCCACATGTGACAGCGGAAGCACAAAAGAGGCCGTGCCACAGTTCGAAGGAACGGTTAAAGCACAGATAGATTATGAAACCTCAGACGGAGTTTTCCGCTCAAAAATATTTGATATGGTTTCCGCGATAAATGAATACAATACTGCAGAAAACGGATATGAGGGTATCGTATCGGAGACCAATTACGACGGACGGACACTTATGATAAGTGATCCGGGAAGGATGTTCAGACCCAACCATATGGACAGATGTGTGATCTCTCTTGAAGATGTGGTATCTGTGTCCGATATAGTACTTATCTGCGGTTCGAGCGCATCCACGAAACTGGGGATAGAGAGTATATGTGCGTCGATCGTACAAAATACAGGTAAGCTCACACTTAATCCCAATGATGAAGTTGTAAGGAACAGTGAGGTTACAACTCTTTGCATGAGTGAACTCTCGGGTAAAAGACCGGCATACAGTCTTGATATGACAGATAATTCTTCTGCAACCGTTACTGTGCCGTTCACTAAAAACGAGATCGTCAAAAATGAAGATACCGGTTCTCATGAAGTTATCACAACGGATGATGATCCCAGACTGTCTGACGTCATGAATCTCTACGTTTTCGCAGATGATTCGCCGGAATATAATGATCCGGCCAACTACAGTGTAGTGGGAGCCCTGCAATACACGGATGTATACGGAAATTCTCATCAGGTAAGTGCGGACGCAGGAAGAATGAGCAGAGCTGTTGATGAAGACGGCAGTGTATTTTTCTATGCCAACGCGTTAAGCTGCCCCGATATGGCCGTGCTTTCACGACTGGTTCTTGCATCAAGAGATCCGAGCGGACTGGGATATTCGTCTGAAGGCTGTGTAATAGATCATGCAGTGGTTCAAAAAGTCAGAGGCAGTATGGTAGTGGATACATGGTATTTTGATGTTGAAGAGGATATCTCTTCCGGAGAGAAATATCTTATGCCGTCCATGAAGTACGGGAATGATTTTGGAATTTCAGCCCAGAATCTTGTGGTGCAGTTTACAAGTGATACAAAAAAGGTTAATCTAAAACAAGGTAAAAAAGATATCGGCTTTAGGATAACATATCGCCAGAGTGTATCGGGAGATGAAAATGCTGTAAAATCAGCTTATGTTTACCTGACGGATGTATCTGTCAGTGAGATAGCGCCCGGAAAGATAGTCAGCATACCGTTTAATGAAAGTTATGTATCTGAAGTTACCGGTATCTCGGCAATTGCGTCGGGAAATATTGAGGCCGGAGTAGAGTCTGCTTATCTTACTGTTTTTGAAACGGAAGACGATAAGATGGAAACAGGCTATTACAGTTTTGCCGATGGCTTTAACATAGAAAAGAATGTGGAAAATTCGGCAGAAAGAACGTCAGATTCCAAAGAAGAAATTGGCAGTGTTGTTCCTCTTATACTTACCTTTACAACTTCGGAATTCAGCAGGATTTCCGGTAGTGGCGAGTATGATAAGGTCGCTCTTAAAATAGGGTATCAGGATCAGCTTTTATCTGACAGGGAGTATGTGATAGACGATATGTCGGATTATATGATGGCAGGTGATGAGGACAGAGGACCCGGAAAAACCTGCAGGATAAAAGTTTTGCTTAAGGATGCGGCTGATCTTTCATTTGTTACCGTCATACCGCTTTCATATTCATGGAATGTTTCTTACATATCCTTTGATCTCGGAGACGGAATGGTCGTAAGATCGAGAATAGTTGATAAAGTAATCACAATAAAAGGCGAAACGATCATTTTAAATGTTTCCTACGAAGAACTCGAAGAGGCTGCAAGACAAGAGGAAAAAAAGAAACAGGAGGAAGAAGAGAAAGAAAAAGAGGAAAGTGAGGAAGGATCATCCGATGATTCGGATTCAAATAAGGATGAGGGATCTTCTTCGGAACAGACTTCTTTAGAGGATAAAACCAACACGGGAAGCGCGGTGAACACCGATGCGGATTCTTCTTCGGACGAACAGGAAAAAACAGATACGGAAAATACAGAGGCTTCGACTTCGGTCGAAGCCGGACAGTAAAGATAACACGGTTAGGAAGGAGTTGTTTATGGCAGTAGAAAGAACATCGCTTATAACAAAAGATACCCCACAGGAGGAACTTCAAAGGGCTGTCAAACTTGGAAGAGCAATGATAGTTCCGTATAATATAAATGACTATGTTTGGATAGTGGTAAACGGAAAGCCCACCAAAACCATGTGTATGGATGTAGGCCTTAATTCCATCCAGCTTAACGGTCGGTGGTGGACCTGGGAAGAAATAGATAATATGGGCGGAGTTTTTGATAATGAATTCGATGCGCTTCGCAGTATGAGTTAGTTTACCTTTAGGGAGAATGATATGGCTAAAAATATGACAGAGGGAGCAGTGCTTCCTCTGATTCTTCGTTTTTCGGTTCCGCTGCTTTTGGGGAATCTGGTGCAGCAGACATATAATTTGATAGACGCCGCAATCGTCGGAAGGACTTTGGGCGAGAATGCATTGGCTGCGGTGGGAGGTTCGAGCTCCATACAGTTTTTGGTAATAGGTCTTTGCATAGGTCTTTGCATAGGGTTTGGAGTACCGGTTGCCCAGAGATTCGGGGCAAAGGATTATTCAAGGATGAGAAGTTACATTTTTCATTCTTATATTTTAAGTATTGTCATCATGGCAGTCCTTACCCTTGCAACAACGATAGGCTGTGCGGGAATCCTACATCTTTTGCAGACGGCTGAGAGCATTTTTGAGGATGCTTATGCATACCTTTTTGTTATATTTATGGGAATCCCTTTTACGATCACCTATAATCTGACATCATCCATATTAAGAGCGGTCGGAGACAGCAAGACACCCTTTATGTTTCTTGTTATATCCGCGATCCTAAATGTATTTTTGGATCTTTTGTTCATCATTGTTTTTCACTGGGGAGTTATGGGAGCTGCGCTCGCTACCATTTTGTCTCAGGGTGTATCCGGAGTATCCTGCCTTGCCTATATGTATAAGAAATTCGATTTTCTTCGTATCAGGAAAGAGGATATGGTCTGGATCCCGAGAAGAGCCAAAAAACTGCTTAACATGGGAGTTCCCATGGGCCTTCAGTTCTCAATAACGGCTATAGGATCAATGGTAATGCAGTCGGCCAACAATGCTTTGGGTGCTGTACAGATCGCCGGATTTTCTGTGGCTCTTAGGATCAAGCAGTTTGCGATGTGTCCCTTTGATGCGTTTGCAAGCGCAGTTTCAACCCTTGCGGGACAAAACTACGGTGCAGGTAACGCAAAACGTATAAAAGAAGGTATATTAAAAGGCAGTGCAGTCGGAGTTATTTACGGAATTCTTATAGGAATTATCCTTATAGCATTCGGAAGAGATCTTTCGACCATATTTATAAAAGAAAATTCCGAAACCGCATCTGCTGTTTTGGATGCCTCTGCCCGGTTCCTTTTTGTGGCAGGCTTCTTTTACTGGGCACTCGGAATCTTAAATACCACAAGACTTGCGGCTCAGGGACTCGGATTTTCCAATCTTGCCATTTTCTCCGGCGTTACAGAGATGGTTGCCCGTATTTCCGTCGTAGTATTTTTTGTACCGAAATATAAGTTTGATGCTATCTGTTTTGCAGATCCCACAGCCTGGGTTACGGGCGCGATCTACAGCACCATAATCTGTATATACGCGATAAGGAAGGTTAAGGAAACCCTAAAACAAAAAGACAAGGCGCAAAATGCGGTGAAAGGTAATATTGCATGAAAAAAGGTGAATTTGCCGACCTTAATTCAAAGGTCGAATTTTCAATACGAAAGACTTTTCACAAGAAGCTGTTTACTCCTTTTGCAAAAGCACTTAATACATATCAGCTTTTATCTCCCGGAGATAATGTGGCGGTATGTATTTCCGGAGGTAAAGATTCGTTTCTTATGGCTAAGCTTTTTCAGGAGATAATGCGTCACGGTAAATTTGAATTCGGACTTAAATTTATCTGCATGGATCCGGGATATAAGTCCGAAAACAGACAGCTTATTGAGGAAAACGCAAGGAATCTTAATATCCCGGTAGAAATGTTTGAATCGGATATTTTCGATGTGGTTGATGTTGTAGACAAAAGTCCGTGCTATCTTTGTGCGAGGATGAGAAGAGGGTATTTATACGCCAAGGCAAAGGAAATGGGCTGCAACAAGATCGCACTCGGACATCATTACGATGATGTGATAGAAACAATTTTGATGGGGATGCTCTACGGCGCCCAGATGCAGACAATGATGCCAAAGCTTCACAGTACCAATTTTGAGGGGATGGAGCTTATCAGACCGCTTTATCTTATAAGAGAAGAGGATATTAAAAGATGGCGGGATGCCAATGAACTTCGTTTTCTTGCCTGTGCCTGTAAATTTACCGAGAAGACGGAAAATATTAATTCGGACGGACAGATGAACTCGGCGAGGCTCGAAGTTAAGAAGCTTATAGCCGAACTTAAAAAGACAAATCCCTTTGTTGAAGGCAATATTTTCAGGAGTGCGGAGAATGTAAATCTGTCTACTGTGATAGCCTACAAAAAGGACGGGATAAAGCATAGTTTTTTGGATGATTATTTTGACCTTTAACAGGTGATATGATAAAATATTATTCGATATTTTTTAGTTGTTTACAGAGGTCGGGAGGTAGGAAATGTCTAACGATAAGGTATTCACGATTAAAGAAGGTGTTACGGTAACTGATGAGGTTGTTTCCATTATTGCAGGCCTTTCTGCCACAGAGGTTGAAGGTGCGGTTTCTCTCGGCGGAGACCTTATGCCGGAGCTTATCAGCAAGGCCGGAGCAGGAAAGCTTTCAAAGGGCGTGCGTATACTTCGCAGCGAGGATGATTCCGTGATGGTAAGACTCGCGGTTAATATAGGATATGGATATGATATTCCAAAGGTTTGCAAGGCTATTCAGGAAAAAGTCAAATCCGGAATAGAAAGTATGACCGGGATTGCCGTAAAAGAGGTTGACATAAAAGTGGCATCCGTTGCCATAGCGGAATAAGAATATGAATAGAACACAGATAAGAGATCAGGTTTTTAAACTTGTTTTTTCAGAGCAATTTCATGAAGAAGAAGAGATAAGTGAGCAGATGAAGCTTCTCCTTGAAGAAGGGATAACTATTCCCGATAAGGATGATGACGAAGATGCTGATGATAAGCTTCATATGTCGGGAAAGGATTCAAAACTGATTTCTGCAAAAGCAGAAGAGATAATCCGCAGGCTTCCCGAGATAGATGAGGGTTTGTCCCGGATATCTTCCGGATGGAAGGTCTCACGAATGAACAAAGTTGACCTTGCTATTTTAAGGCTTGCTTTTTACGAGATAAAATATGAGGAGCTCGAGCCCAAGATAGCCATAAATGAAGCTGTTGAGCTGGCCAAGAGATACGGTACGGATCAGTCCGGCTCGTTTGTTAACGGAGTGCTGGCCAAATTGGTAAATTAAATCATGAAGCGTAATGTTTATACTGTATCCCAGGTAAATAAATACGTCGGTGGTCTTCTGGCTGAAGACTTTCTTTTACATAGAATTGCCGTGACCGGAGAGGTATCTAATTTTAAGGATCACTCATCCGGTCATATTTATCTTACCTTAAAGGATAATACAGCTGCGATCAACGGTGTTATGTGGAGGAGCAGCCGTCCCAAGGGCCTTACTTTTCCGCTGAAGAACGGTGATCTTGTTGTGGCTTCGGGAGAGGTAAGACTCTATGAAAAAACCGGGACCGCGCAGCTTTATATAGATAAAATCGAAAAAGCCGGAGAAGGCGATATATATGCCAGGATAGAAGCTCTGAAAAAAGAGTTGGAGCAGATGGGCATGTTTGATCAAATGTATAAAAAGCCGATTCCGAGGTATGCGAAAAAGGTCGGAATAGCTACAGCAGCTACAGGTGCTGCGGTTAGGGATATCATTCAGATCTCAAGAAGGAGAAATCCCTATGTACAGTTGATATTATGCCCTACCACCGTTCAGGGAGAAGAGGCGGCAGGCAGCATTGTAAACAGCATAAGAAGGCTGGATTCAATGGGACTTGACGTTATCATAATAGGACGCGGGGGAGGCAGTGTTGAGGATCTTTTTGCTTTTAATACAGAGGCTGTGGCCAGGGCTGTATTTGAAGCCGAAACTCCGATAGTGTCTGCTGTCGGACATCAGACAGATACTACGATTTCGGACTATGTGGCGGATCTTCGAGCACCGACACCTTCGGCGGCTGCCGAACTTTGTGTTTACGATTATTATGAGTTGATGAGAAATATAGATGAAAGACGAAGCAGGCTTTCGTATCTGATCAATAAAAGGATCATTTCAAAAAGGGAGGAAGCCCTGTATTTTGAAAAGATGCTTTCGGGCCATTCGCCGAAAAGCCGACTTGAAAAACTTCGTCTTTTACAAAAGAGATATGAAGAGTCCATTACAAGGGCTATGAAACTTGGCATTACAAAGAAACGAAATGAGCTGGCTGTTTTGTCCGAGAGACTGGAGGGGTTATCCCCCGCAAGGAAGCTTTCGAAGGGCTACGCATATGTCAGGGATGAAAAAGGAAACAGGATATCAGAAGCTGCGCAGCTTGAGATAGGAGATCGCCTGTCGGTATCTTTCCTAAAAGGAAGTGTTAAAGCTAAGATAGAGGAGATTGAAGATGGAAGCTGAAAGCGGGAAAACAGTAGAAGAACTTTTTGACAGGCTTGGTGAAGTAATATCTGAAATGGAAGAAGATGACGTATCTTTGGATGAAAGCTTTAAACTTTACGAAGAAGGAATGAAGTTGCTTAAAGAAAGCAATGAGCGCATAGATACGGTTGAAAAAAAGGTTTTGGCTCTTACCGGGGATAATGATTTAAAAGAGTTTGGAGATGATGAGAATGGATTTTAAAGAAGAGTATAATCAGAGAGTAGAACTCTTTGAAGGTGAACTTCATAACTTTCTTCCAATAGAAAGCGGTGAGGCAAAGACATTGTATGAAGCAATGAATTACAGCGTATTAAACGGTGGCAAAAGACTTCGCCCCATTATGTTAATGGAAACCTGCCGTATCTTCGGAAAAGGTATGATAAAAGCCATTCCATTCGCTGTGGCAATGGAGCTTATTCATTCCTATTCGCTGGTACATGATGATCTTCCTGCAATGGATAATGATGAGCTTCGAAGAGGAAAACCGACCACGCATAAGGCCTATGGTGAAGCGATCGGAATTTTGGCCGGGGACGGGCTGCTTAATCTTGCATATGAAGTTATGGCGGATGCTGTTATTACGCTTCCGGTTGCCGATACATTAAACGGAGTAAAGGCGATGTCCATTATATCTCATGCAGCAGGTTCTTACGGAATGATAGGTGGTCAGTGCGCAGATGTGGAATCCGAAAAAAACAATGTTCCGGTTACGGAAAACAGGTTGATATATACTTATCATAATAAAACCGGAGCCCTTATTTCCGCATCACTTTCTGCCGGAGCCGCTCTTGCGGGAGCCAATGATAATTTTGTTCAGGAATTTCGAAGAGCCGGTGTTGCACTGGGAGATGCTTTCCAGATCAGGGATGATATTCTTGATATTAAAGGAAGCGAAGAGGAGCTCGGTAAGCCTATAGGTTCGGATGCCAAAAACGAAAAAGTTACATATGTATCGATGTATGGAATTGACGCTGCAAAGAAAGCTGTAGAAGAAAAGACAAACAAAGCGCTTACAATCATAAAGGAGATGCCCATAGAGACGGAGTTTTTGGTAAAACTTTTTGAGTCACTGATTGCAAGGGAGTCGTAATGGTATTAGACAGGATAACCAGACCTAATGATATTAAAAAACTTTCAAGAGAGGAAATACTTGAGCTTTCATCCGAAATAAGGAATTTTTTGCTTGAAAGTATTTCCAAAAACGGTGGTCATCTTGCTTCAAACCTCGGGGTTGTGGAGCTTACGATAGCTTTGCATTTGTGTCTGGATCTTTATAAAGACACACTTGTGTGGGATGTTGGCCATCAATGCTACACCCATAAGATCCTTACAGGAAGAAAGGACGGATTCGATAAGCTTCGTAAGTTTAAAGGACTTTCGGGTTTTCCGGATCCTTCGGAAAGCAGTTGTGATCCATTTATAGCAGGACACAGTTCGACTGCCGTTTCACTGGGACTTGGATTTGCACAGGCTGCTGGTTTAAAAGGTTCCGACGAAAAGATAGTTTCGGTCATAGGAGACGGGGCTCTTACTGGAGGACTTGCTTATGAGGCATTAAACAATGCATCAAACCTAAACCGCAATTTCCTTATAATTTTAAATGACAACCAGTTATCCATTTCCGAAAACGTCGGAGGAATGAGCAAACACCTTGCGGGATTGCGTACCTCCAGCGGTTATCAGGGATTAAAGGCCGGCGTTCACAGTTCTCTCGAAAAAATACCGGGAGGAGACAAGCTTGCCAAATCCATTCATAAGACAAAAAGCGGAATAAAACATCTTATGATCCACGGAATGGTATTCGAGGATATGGATATCATGTATCTCGGACCTGTTTACGGTCATGATATTTTTGCTTTGAAAAGCATGATAGAAAAGGCTTTTTTGTATGATGGCCCTGTTGTGCTCCATGTCATTACCGAAAAGGGAAGAGGATATGAGCCGGCTATCAGGCATCCTGCGAGATTTCACGGAACCGGGCCATTTGAAAAGGAAACCGGTCTGCCCCTGGGAGCCAAGATATCATCATATACCGATGTGTTTTCGACGGTTATGCGTAAACTGGGTGACAGGAATGAAAAGATAATAGGGATCACCGCCGCAATGAAGGACGGAGTCGGACTAAAACGTTTTGCAAATATGTTTCCCGACAGGTTTTTTGATGTCGGGATCGCTGAGGGGCATGCAGTTACCTTTGCGGCAGCTCTTGCCAAACGTGGATTGATTCCCGTTGTAGCGGTTTATTCATCTTTTCTGCAAAGGGCTTATGATGAGATAGTTCATGATGTGGGTATCTCTCATGCGCATGTTATATTTGCTATCGACAGGGCAGGACTTGTGGGAGAGGACGGAAGGACTCATCACGGTATCTTTGACCTTTCTTACATGAGTACGATACCGGACATGGTGATCTGCGCGCCCAAAAACAAATGGGAATTGTCGGATATGATAAAATTTGCCGTTTCCTATGACGGCCCGATAGCCATAAGATATCCCAGAGGAGCTGCCTGTGACATGTTTAAGGAAAAACGTGCGGCTGTTGAGCTGGGCAGATCCGAAGTGATAAGCGAAAGCGAAAAGCATGAAGACAATTGCAGAGTCCTTATCTTTGCGCTTGGAGAGATGGTAAAAACGGCCGTTGACATACCTGGAAAGGTAGGACAGAAAGCAGATGTGGATGTTGTAAATGCAAGGTTTGCACAGCCTCTTGATCGGGAGTTTCTGGATAAGGCGGCAGGTGAATACGATCTTATCGTTACACTGGAGGATAATGTCAGATCCGGAGGATTCGGAGAACATGTTACTGCATATATGTCTGATATCGGATATAAAGGACATGTATTAAATATAGCCATTCCCGATACCTATGTTGAACACGGCTCGGTCGGAGAACTTATGCATGAACTTGGAATGGATGCGGATTCCGTTGCAAACCGGATTACAGATTGGGTATATAAGGAATGAAAAAGAGACTGGATGTTCTTCTCTTCGAAAAGAATGAAGCGCCTTCAAGGGAGAAGGCAAAGCTTCTCATAATGGAAGGGAAGGTTTTTGTAAACGGCAACAGGGAGGACAAACCGGGCACCACTGTTCCCGAAGATGCCGTTATAGAAGTTAAAGGCGATAAGCTTCCCTATGTCAGTAGGGGAGGACTTAAGCTTGAAAAAGCAATGAAGGAGTTTGACCTGAAGCTGTCCGATATGATCTGCATGGATATAGGTGCATCCACGGGTGGTTTTACGGATTGTATGCTCCAAAACGGTGCCTCAAAGGTCTATTCCGTAGACG
Organism: Lachnospiraceae bacterium; assembly: GCA_024693455.1. Taxonomy (GTDB): domain Bacteria; phylum Bacillota; class Clostridia; order Lachnospirales; family Lachnospiraceae; genus Weimeria. The sequence continues at coordinate 4,601 of JAILKW010000100.1, read as the reverse complement.
TTGGATACGGACAATTGGCCTGGAAGCTTCGGCAGGATGAGAGAGTGGTCTGCATGGAAAAGACCAATTTCAGATATGTAACAAAGGACGACATTGCGGATGTGCTTGATTTTGCATCATGTGATGTATCGTTTATTTCTCTCAAACATATTCTGCCTGTAGCATATGAACTGCTCCGTGATGACGGAATGATGGTCTGTCTTATAAAGCCTCAGTTTGAGGCCGGAAGAGAACAGGTTGGCAAAAAAGGAGTGGTTAGGGATCCAAAGGTTCATAAAGAGGTTATTATATCTGTTATCGGACTTGCAAAGGATTCCGGATTTTCAATAAGGGGTCTTTCGTTTTCTCCCGTAAAGGGGCCGGAGGGCAATATAGAATATCTTATTTTTCTTTGTAAAAATAATGAGACCGATTACACGGAAAATTTCGATGACGAGGCTTTGCGTGTGGTTTCCTCGGCTCATGGGGAATTGGATTGATATGAAAAGGATTTTTCTTATATATAACAAGGGTGCAGAGGATGATAATCTGCGGGGTGCGATAGAAAAGATCGCCAAAGAGATAGAAAAACACGGAGGCGAGGCTTTTTCGGCGGAGCTGCCCATGATTTCCGATGAGGAGGAAGTCAAAAGAGTCGGAGATCTGATCGCCCAAAAAGCAGACGGAGTAATATCCGTAGGCGGAGACGGTACTCTTATCAGAACTTCCCAGCTTCTCGTTGAAAGGAATCTTCCCGTTACCGGAATTAATTACGGACATTTGGGATATCTTTGCGATTATGATGAAAATACCGTAACGGAGATCATTCCGCGGCTGATAGCCGATGATTTTGAGATAGAGGAAAGAATGATGCTTTCCGCGAGACTCTGCGGCCGTGACGGTAAACCTGTCACCAGCAGGATGAGGGCCTTAAATGACGTTGTTATCTCTTCTACCAACACACAGCAGGTACTTCATATGGAAGTGTGTGTAGGTAATCAGCCGTTATACGAGTTTACGGGAGACGGGATGATATTCGCAACTCCCACGGGGTCTACCGCATATAATCTTTCGGCCAACGGCCCGCTGGTCGATCCCAAGACAAGACTTATCCTTATGACACCTCTCAATCCTCACACTCTTTCCACGAGAGGAATGGTTCTTGATGCTTCCGATGAGATGTCGCTTACCATCCACTCAAGGAAAAAAGACGGTACAGAGACAGCAAGAGTAAGTATAGACGGTACGAAGAGTTTTACCCTTCATACCGACGAAAAACTTCAGGTAAGAGCATCTCATGTCACCACGAGGATGATAAAGCTTAACAATATGAGCTTTTTGGAGAGGATCAGAAGGAAGATGCAGCGGAGTTATTAGAGGATGAAGGATACAAGACAAAAAAGAATACTCGAGATAATTACCGAAAAAGAGATAGGTACACAGGAAGAACTGTTACAGGAACTTAGACGGGAAGGCTTTGATGTTACCCAGGCTACCGTATCAAGGGACATTCGCATGATGAAGCTTACGAAGGTCGCGGGAGCCGGAGGCAAAAGCAGATATATTGCCTATAACCGTACTGAGGAAGAACTTACGGATAAATTCAAGAGGATTTTCTGTGAAGGTTTTTTGTCCATGGATAATGCGCAAAATATCCTGGTCATCAAGACGGTTCCCGGAATGGCCATGGCTGTGGCCGCTGCTCTTGATTCGATGAAATTTCCCGAAGTTGTAGGTTGTATAGCCGGAGACGATACGATAATGTGTGCCATTCGTTCCAACCGTGATACGGCGGAAGTGATGCACAGACTCAGAAAGGTCATAAAAGATGCTAAAGAGCTTACATGTTAAAAATCTTGCACTCATCGAAGAAGAGGAAATAGAATTTACCGAAGGTCTTAATATACTAAGCGGAGAAACAGGAGCAGGTAAATCAATTATACTCGGAGCGCTTGGGTTGGCGCTGGGTGAGAAGGCAGGAAAGGGGTTTTTAAGGGGAGAAGAAGATGCGCTTGTAGAAGCGATTTTTTCCGTAGGGGAAAGAGAAACGGCTTTTCTTGCACAAATGGATATAGACACATATGATGACGAGGTTATACTTACAAGAAAGATAACACCTCAAAGAAGCACGGCAAAGATAAACGGTGAAAGTGTACCGGCGCCTGTGCTGAAAAAGGTAAGTGCCGTGCTGCTTGCCATTTACGGTCAGAGCGAGCACGAATTTCTTCGCAAGAAAAGTAAACAGCTTGCAATGATAGATGCTTTCGGCCAGGAAGAGATTTCCATACTTTTGCCGGACGTTAAAGAAGCTTATGAGAATTTCCATGCTGTAGAAAAGGAACTTCTCGAAAGTGATACCACAGACAGCGAAAGGGAGAGGGAACTTTCTTTTTTGAAACATGAGATCGCAGAGATCGAAGAGGCCGGGCTTAAGGCAGGAGAAGATGAAGAGATAGAGAGCCGATACCGGATCATGAAAAATTCGCAAAGGATAGAAGAGTGTCTGGCGGAAGCCTACGGTCTGATTTGCGACGAAGGCGCCGGAGAAATGGCCGGAAGGGCTGCAGCCGCAATAACAAGAGCAGCGGGTTTTGATCCGGCACTTAGTGAACTTGCCGATACTCTTTCGGATGCGGAAGCTATTCTTTCGGATGCGAGCCGGGCGCTTGAAGATTACAGAGAGTCGGCGGAATTCGATGAAAAAGAATTTTCGGAGCTTGTACGTAGGCTAGATCTTATAAATGATTTAAAAAGCAAATACGGACATCCGTCTTCAAAAAGTTCTGTTCCGGGTACAATAGAGGCCGTTCTTGATTCTCTAAAAGAAAGAACGGACAGAATGGAAAAACTTTTGTCCTATGATTCTTATATTGAGGATTTAAAGAATAAAAAAGATAAGTACCGAAAGGAACTTGACAAGCTCTGTGAAAAACTTTCGGATACCAGAAAGAAAAAGGCAAAGGAACTTTGCGAAAATGTAAAAGAAGCTCTTTTGGATCTTAACTTTTTGGATGTTCGGTTTGAAAGTGAATTCACGAGTATACAATACACGGCAGGCGGATTTGATGAAGTGGAATTTTTGATATCATTAAATCCCGGCGCGCCTCTTGCCCCTCTTTCACAGGTGGCATCAGGAGGCGAACTTTCAAGAATAATGCTTGCTCTAAAGACTATTCTTGCGGGTAAAGAAGATGTCGGAACTATGATATTTGACGAAATAGATGCCGGAATAAGCGGAAGAACAGCTCATGCTGTTGCAAAAAGACTCAGAAAGGCCGCAGAGCACAGACAGGTTATCTGTATAACTCATCTGCCCCAGATAGCTGCGGCCTGTGACAGCCATTTTCTTATAGAAAAATCTGCAGTAGGAGACAGTACTGTTTCCACAATAAAACGTTTGGATGCGGAGGAAAGTATAAGAGAACTGGCAAGAATGCTTGGCGGAGATGAGATAACAGATACTGCTATCGCGAATGCTAGAGAATTAAAGGAGGGAATATGATAAGCGAAAGTATTAAAAAATTGGTAAAGTACGGAGTTGACGCAGGTCTTCTTCCTGAGTGCGAAAAGATTTACGCAACGAATCTTTTGTTGGATATAATGCAAGAGGATGCGTATGAAGATGTTCCCATCGATGAGGGGGAAGTTGATCTTGAAGCCACGCTAAAGGAACTTTTGGACGAGGCGGTTAAGAAGAAGCTTTTTGAGGACGGTCCTACCGCCAGAGATCTTTTTGATACAAAGCTTATGAATACCATGACGCCGAGACCCGCTCAGGTGATAGCAGAATTTTTTGAAAAGTATAAGGAATCGCCCGAGGCGGCTACGGATTATTTCTATAAGCTCTCACGAGCAAGCAATTATATCCGCGCAGCAAGGGTGGCAAGAGATAAAAAATGGGTCGTTGACACGGAGTACGGTAAACTTGACATTACCATAAATCTTTCAAAACCGGAGAAGGATCCCAAGGCTATCGCTGCAGCAAAAAATGCAAAGCAGTCATCATATCCCAAATGCCAGCTTTGTTTGGAGAATGAAGGATATGCGGGACGAATGGACCATCCGGCAAGAGAAAATCACCGTATTATTCCGATAACCATAAATAACAGTAAGTGGGGGTTCCAGTACAGCCCTTATGTGTATTACAACGAACACTGTATCGTATTTAACGGTGAGCACACACCCATGAAGATAGAAAAAGCTGCTTTTATAAAACTTTTTGATTTTGTTGAGCAGTTTCCGCATTATTTTCTGGGATCTAATGCAGATCTTCCGATCGTTGGAGGTTCTATCTTAAGCCACGATCATTTTCAGGGCGGACACTATGAGTTTGCAATGGAAAGAGCGGAGGTTATAGAAGAGTTTAAGGTACGCGGTTTTGAAGATGTCAAATGCGGAATAGTTAAATGGCCTTTGTCCGTAATAAGACTTGATTCGCCGGACAGGGACAGAATAACGGAACTTGCCGATCACATACTCGGCAAATGGAGAGCATATACGGATGAGGATGCGTTTATTTATGCGGAGACAGACGGAGAGCCTCATAATACGATCACACCCATAGCACGAAAAAGGGGTAATGATTTTGAGATGGATCTTGCGCTTCGCAATAATATCACCAC
>JAILKW010000059.1 GCA_024693455.1 Lachnospiraceae bacterium | reverse complement strand
CCTTAGCGGTTGTAAGGTTCGCTGCAATTAGATGCTATTGTAAAAGTCATTGCAACCGGATTTGTTATACTTGCTTGCCGTTCACTAAGAAATAAGCATATATTCGTTGATCAACAGATTGTATTGACGCAACCCTCGCCTGCTTGCCATCCATGGCAATAGGCTCGTCGCCCCGGCATCCTTGCCGGGGCGTTGCTATATTGTGGCGAATATATGATTATTTCTAAGTTCACTCTACGCGATATATAACAAATCCGGTTGCAATGCCTTTTATCAAAACAGCGAGCAGCGAACCTTACAACCGCTAAGGGCGGAGGGCAGGATCATTCCTACAAATAATTACTCAAAAAAATCAGAAATAGTTGCACCCATTCTGCTATCCCGGGGGTATTACTTACAAAAGAACAAACAACAAACCTGAAAGGAGGAATATCATGACAAAGGCATTCACAAATCTCTTCTCATTATCAGGACGCATCATTTATTCAATCGTCGGCGTAGCGATCGTTTTCATAGTATTCAGATTCGCAACCAGCTCTTACGCAGATGTTCTTCTCGGTATCGACAGCGCATCGATCGATCCCACCGCTCAGGCAGCTGTAGATCAGTTCTGCGGAGTATTCTCAAATGCATTGTTCGAACTTGGCAGAGCACTTTTCGCAGGCTTCCGCGAAATGATGATCCAGCTTCTCAACATGGCAGCCGAGGCTCTGGCATCAATGTAATACCGGCTATAAATATCAGGCCCACTTTTTAGTAACGGTCAAATGATTCTTATCATCTTCTCTGTAATATGACACGGAATCCATCATCTTCTTTACCATGAGTATGCCCAGTCCGCCGATAGGACGCTCCTCTATGGGAAGATAAATATCGGGGTCCTCCTTTGCAAGAGGATCAAACTCCTTTCCGCTGTCAATAAACGAAAGCGTAATGGTACGTTTGTCTTCATCAATTTCCATGCGCACGGTCGCATCTCCCTGCCCATCTTCGTAAGCATAATTGGCAATATTAAGAAAGATCTCTTCTGCTACTGTCACCATCTCAACACGCACAGAATTCGGAACTTCCAAACGGGCCAACTCATCATCAACAAAGGATATTACGTCCTTGTTTTTTTTGACCAGAGCTTCTATAGTAAGTTCCTTATTCATAGGCTTAACCCTCTATAGTAACAAGGGACGTGATATTCATAAGATCAAATATGCCCAAGACGTCCTGATTGACATGACGTGTTATTACATTGCCGCCGTTTTTTTGAACGATCTTGATCGCTCTGATGAGGCTGCGGATACCGGCACTGGTAACATAAGCCAGCATCTTCATATCAAAGATGAGCGTCTTAACATCATCAAGCTGTCCCTCAAGCTTTTCAGTAAGCTGATCCGCGGTGTCAACGCCGAGTGATCCGAACAGTTCAACTGTAAGCGTATCACCGTCTTTCTGTAATGACTTTACGATTTCAAAATTCTGTCCCATAATGCACCTTCCTCCTTTGAATTGTGCCCGGCATGTATCATGCCTTTCCTTTGTACTCTAATGCCAGCATTGTCAGGTCATCAAACTGCTCTGCATCGCCAACAAACACTCCCACATCTTGCCACACGTCCTCAAGCAGCTTTTCACAGGAAGCATCCTTGTCACGTTGCAGTACTTCCAATGCCCTGTCGGTACCATACATCTCTCCGCTTCCGTTAGTTGCCTCGGGCACACCATCTGTATAGACAAAAAGCCTGTCCCCGGGGTTCAACTGTATCTCATACTCCGTATATTCCGAGTCATCAAACCAGCCAACTGAAAACCCGTGCTTATCCTTATATAGAGTAAACTCGTCACCCAGCTTAAAGAAGGGATACTCATGTCCCCCATTTGCACAGGTGAGTTTTCCTGTAGAAATCTCCAATACGCCCAGCCAGACCGTCACAAACATTTCCTCTGCATTGTTTTGGCAGATCGCTGCATTGGCATCGGCAAGTGCCCTTGCCGGATTCTTGCCCAGCATCACATTATTGGCGATGATATTTTTGGAAAACATCATGAACATGGCTCCCGGGATCCCCTTGCCGGATACATCCGCCATTACCAGAGCCAGATGGTCATCATCCACCATAAAGAAATCATAAAAGTCACCACCCACCTCTTTTGCGGGGTTCATGGATGCAAATAGATCAAACTCAGGCCGCTCCGGAAATGCAGGGAAAAGATTAGGCAGCATGCTCTCCTGGATCCTTGTGGCCAGGGAAAGCTCTGCGGTAACGCTTGCATTTTTCTGGGTGAGGCTCTCCTGCTCCAACACCATCTTACGTCCCTGTGAAGCCACGGTGATACTGAAGGCCGCCACGATAAGTCCCAGTAAAAGCTTCGGGAAATAGGAATAAATAAGCACATTGTAGATCATCAGCTCATGGTCATATTCCCAATGATCATAGGCTTCTTCTATCCAGGTGTATGGTCCCAGATCTATTACCGTACCCGGAGCCAGCTGCAAAAAGTTGAGATCCAGCTGTCCATGATTTGCTCCCATTATGGCTGAAATGCAAAACACTATAAAAACTATTACGGTA
>JAILKW010000044.1 GCA_024693455.1 Lachnospiraceae bacterium | reverse complement strand
GATCTTACACGTAACAAGAGCGTGGAAGGAACGGGACTCGGACTTGCTATTACATACAATCTGCTTAAGATGATGAACGGTTCTATTGAGGTTGAAAGTGAGTACGGTAAGGGCTCTGACTTTATCATAAAACTGCCTCAGAAGGTAGTGGGTGTTACTCAGATCGGAGACTTCGAAAAACGTTTTCAGACTTATTCCGCTGACAGAGAGGAATATCATGAGAGCTTCAGAGCACCTGATGCCAGGATACTCGTTGTTGATGATACGCCGGTCAATCTTACGGTTATTTCCGGCCTTCTTAAAAAGACCGATATCACGATAGATAAATGCCTTAGCGGTATGGAATGTCTTGAAATGATAAAAGATGTCAAATACGATCTTATTTTCCTTGATTATCGCATGCCGGAGATGGATGGCTCAGAGACACTTAAGCGCATTAAAGCTTCAAATGCTCATGTAAATCCCGATACCCCCGTAATAGTACTCACAGCCAATGCCATTGCGGGAGCAAGAGAAAAATTTATGTCTGAGGGGTTTGATGATTATCTTACAAAGCCGGTTGATTCAAGTAAGCTTGAAAATATGATGATAAACTGGCTGCCCAGAGATAAAGTCCAATTGGGTGTAAAATCAGATGAAGAAGAATATTTGTACGAGTCGGAGTTTTTAAGAAAAGTAAGAGCCATACCATATGTTGATGCCGATGAAGGTATGATAAACTGCGGTGATGAAGAGGGATATGAAGAGGCACTTAAGATTTATTATGAATCACTGATGCCAAAGAAAAAGGCTATCAGCGATTGTTATGAGTCAGGTGATATTAAAAATTACAGCATACACGTACATGCTCTTAAGAGTACATCAAGATTATGCGGAATAGAAGAACTGGGAGCTCTGGCTGAAACACTTGAACTTGCGGGAGATGCCGGAGATATGGATACTATTAATGAAGGAACGCCCAAAGCCTTTGATTACATGGATATTATCTATTCGGATCTGTCCGGTGTATTTGAAAAAGAAGATGACTTTGATGAGGGGATGGAATGGATAGATGATAGCGCGTTGTCCGACGGATATCAGGCTATACGGGAATTTGCCGAAGCAATGGATTTTGACGGAACGAAATTCATTATAGATCAGCTTCAGGAATATGCTATGGGTGAGAAAGACAGTAAAAAGATCTCGGATATCAAAGATTGTATGAACAGACTTGATTGGGATTCTATTATTGATATTCTCGATGGAAAGGGGGAAGATAATTGACATTATTTGAAATGATCGATAAATCCGCCTTTCATATCGGAGCTATACTTGTCGTGATATCCTGTATAGCATATATAAAATTGAAATGGCATATAAACGAGGAGCGCAATAATTATTTTGTCTGGGGATTGGTGGCACTACTTATTCAGGCGGTGAGCAGTATAGTACTCATATACGGTCTTGAGCATACGGAGCTTGAAAACAGCAGGATCATTTATCTGACAGCCAATTATGTTTACTTTGTTTTTCATGCGATAATGGCTCCTTTTCTGCTTGAGTATACGCTTCTTACAACACAGATATATACTATTTTGAGCAGGAAAACCCAGATACTGATATCTTTGCCGTTTTGGTCTGTTGAGTTACTTATGATCACAAATCCGCTAACCGAATGGTCATATTATCATGATATGGATGGAACGTTCCACAGATCCTTCGGCGAGTACTATATGTATTTTGTAAGCATTATATATATAGCTGTAGCGGTAAGGATATTACTTGGTTGGTGGACAGCGATCTCAAGCATCAAGAAAAAGATACTTGCGGTTTCTTTTTCGATCTCTTTGATGGGATTGGCCATACAGTTTTTCGTACCGTTCATAGAGATCGAATTATTTGCCGAATCCCTGACAATGCTTGGTGTAACACTGGCGATCGAATATGATGACGAGAGACTTGATTCTATATCCAGGGTTTATAACAGGGCTGCGTTCATTGCAGATATAAACAGTTTTCTTAAACTAAAGAAAAGTTTTTATGTTCTGACAGTAAAAATAATGGATATGAAATATCTGAATGCAACTTTGGGGATATCTTCCGAGGATCTGCAGGCCCAGGTGGCGGAAAGGCTTGCAAAGGTGCATGAGAGATTTCGTATTTATCATGTGACACCTTCGGTTTTTGCATTGTTTGTGCCGGGAGATGATGAGAAACGCGCTTCACTTCTTGCCGGTGATATAAAAAATGAACTTTCTTTTGATATGGAGATATCGGGAATAGTACTTCCCATTCGTTTTTGCCTTACTTATGCAAAAATGCCCGAAGAGATCCGGGATATGGACAGCCTTATATTATTGTGCGAAAGTGACGTTCCGGGTGCAAAGAACGGAATGATAATTTCCGGAGAGGAACTGAATTATATTTACTACAGAGGATCCATGAACAGGGCGATCAGAGAAGGAATAAAGAATCATTCCTTTGAGATGTATTATCAACTCATATATTCCGGCGAAGATATGAGCATTCATGCTGCTGAGTCCTTACTCAGACTTCATGATAAGGAACTGGGACTCCTCTATCCGGATGATTTTATTTATGCTGCTGAGAGAATAGGGCTTATAGATCAGATAAGCAGATATGTGCTCAGGGAAGTATGCGCTTTTGTCAAGAGTAATATTCCGCAAAAGGCAGGTATAAATTATATCAGTGTTAATCTGTCGATCAGTCAGTGTATGGATGTGGATTTTGCCGACAGGGCATATGATCTGGTAAAGAGTTTTGAAGTTGATCCGGGAATGATAAACTTTGAGATATCGGAAAATATGGCTTTCACGGATTACCGCTATGTATCGAGGGTTATACGCGGATTGAGGAAAAAGGGATTTTTGGTTTCCTTACAGGGATACGGAACAGGATACGCCGATAATTATTCCATCTTTTCAATAGATTTTGATGCGATAAAACTGGATAAGAGTCTGCTTTGGCATGCTACAAAGAGCGATCAGGGCAGGATAATTTTTGAAAACAGCGTCAGAATGCTTAAAGAGCTCGGCAAACGCATTATAGCGATAGGAGTTGAAACGAAATTACAAAGTGATCTGGTCAGATCCAGCGGAATAGACGGAATTCAGGGAATGTTTTTTTCCGGCCCCATGTCTGCGACAGATTTAAGCAAGATAGTTTAAGGAATTGAAATCAAACTATTGACAGACATAAATCGAGATGTTATAGTACAAATTAGAAGAAAACAACAAATCTGTATGCATACAAGTTACGCAGATTTGCAAAATAATTTTTTACCATAAAGGGGAAAGAGAGGGTAACAATGGAAAAACTTTATTTTATCGTTGGTAGTCAGGATCTTTACGGAGAAGAGTGCCTTAAGCAGGTTGCGGCTGATGCAAAGGAAATGGTAGATTTCTTAAACAGCAAACTCGGTGATGTGATAAACATTGAGCTTTTGCCTACAGTTGAGAATTCCGAGATCTGCGTTGAGAATATGAAGAAGGCTCTTTGTGATGAGGAATGTGTCGGTGTTATTACATGGATGCATACTTTCTCTCCTGCCAAGATGTGGATCAAAGGACTTCAGATCCTTAACAAGCCTTTGCTTCATCTTCATACACAGGCTAATGAGCGTCTTCCCTATGACGCAATAGATATGGACTTTATGAATCTTAACCAGGCAGCTCACGGAGATCGTGAGTATGGATTCATACTTGCCCGTCTCGGAATACCTCATGAGGTTGTTGCAGGTTATTACAAGCATGACAATGTTATCGCAGGTATCCGCAGATTTGCGGAAGTTTCCAAGGCTATCGGACTTTCAAAGCATATGCGTGTAGCTACATTCGGAAATAACATGCGTGATGTTGCTGTTACAGACGGTAACAGACTTGGATGTGAGATCCAGTATGGCTGGGAGATCAAGTATTACGGAATCGGAGAGCTTGCTGAGATAGTTGATAATCTTACAGACTCAGAGATCGATGCCAAGATGGATGAGTATAAGTCAAAATACACCATGGCTACAGATCGTGAAGATGTTGTTCGTGAGCAGGCTGCATACGAAGTTGCACTTGAGAAGTTCCTTGATAAGTACGGCGCTAAAGCTTATACAGATACATTCCAGAACCTTTACGGACTTAATCAGCTTCCCGGAATCGCTTCCCAGAACCTTATGGATAAGGGAATCGGATTCGGCCCCGAGGGAGATTACAAAATATCAGCTTTCTCTGCAGTTCTTATGAAGATGTCAGAGAACAGAGACGGAGCTACCGGATTTATTGAGGATTATACATATGATCTTGAACCCGGTAAGGAGCTTGAGCTTGCATCACACATGCTTGAGGTTCCCCCTGCATTTGCAGCAAATAAGCCTGAGATTCAGGTGCATCCGCTTGATATCGGTGGTAAGTCAGATCCCGCACGTTTGGTATTTGACGGAGTTACAGGCGATGGTATTCAGGTTACACTTATCGACATGGGAGATCATTTCCGCATAATCTGTGCTGATATTGAGCTTGTTAATCAGCCTGAGGCTATGCCCAATCTTCCTGTTGCACGTATCATGTACAGACATAAACCCGATTTCGCTATCGGAACAGCTGCCTGGTGTTATGCAGGCGGTGCTCATCATTCAGTTGTTTCAACAGCACTTAATCGTGATGATATTGCAATGTTTGCTCGTCTTACAGGCACAGAACTTATCTGTATCGGCGATGATACTACACAGGCTGATCTTCAGAAGTTCTTCATGTAATAAGTAAGAATCCGGCTGAGGCTTGTACCTCGGCACGGTTAAATCTAATAGGATTAACGGATATATTCCAAAGATTACGTTGTTTTTCATTACGGCGCGTCAAAAATAATTTTTGACGCGCTATTTTTTATAGCCACATCAATTTTGTTGTCGTATAATTATAAAACTGAATAATATATCTGCTGAATTTTGTATGGCGGAGATTATATGGGAGGCAGTTTAAAGGATGGAATTTACAAGGATAGGAAAAAATAATCTAAAGTACTTTAGTCCCATGGTATTTGACACCGGAGGTGAAAACTCAAACCGGCTTTTACGAGTAGGAGCAATGGAAGACGGTAAGATATGCGGAGCCTTTTCAATCAGGTTGGATCCGGATATGAATTCCGCTATTATTGAATCTTTATATGTTGTGGAAGAGTATCGCAGACAGGGAAGAGGCACGGCAATGATACGGGAGGTTGAAAGGCTTGTAAGCGAAGAGGTCGACAGTGTAGAAGCTGTTTTTCACTCCGATGTGGATGGAATGACGGAACTATTCCGGTCCTGCGGTTACGGAAACTTTCACAGTGACAGTTTTTATGAATATGACGTAGCAAATATCCTGTCTTTATCGAATATCAGTAAATCGATAATGAAAATATATCAATCCGTAAACACGATAACATTTTCAAATCTTCTGCAAAGACAAAAAAATGCGGTTTTTAATCTTATCTACAAACACGGAGAGCGTATCAACGAAGAAGATACCATGGTATATAATCCTGATCTTTCGGTTGCAATCTTTGACAAAGAAGATAAAAATATACCCAGGGCATGCATTATCGGGGGATCCGATGATGATAACAAAATAGTCACGATCACCTATTTCCTTGCAGAGGGTGAATCCGATCCCAGATATATGCTCTCGGCGGCGGTAGGATTTTTTAAGACAGCTTTAAGAGAGGGTGGTGGCGAAAGATTTGAAAAATTCCGGGCTCAGATGACAAATCCGCATATAGAAATACTTATAAAAAAGATGTTTTCCAATGCAGAGCCTGCAAGAAAAATAAATATAGTTGAAATGATAAAAGTTATTTAAGGAGGACAAAATGTCAGACAAAAGCAATTTATTAAAAGATAACGAAAAGATTGAGCTTAATATCACAAGGGAAAAGGACAAGAAGGAGGATCCGGATTTCATTCTTAAAAGACAAAATGCACTTTTGGATGATGATGAAGAGAATGTGGAAGAAAAGAAGATAGATTCAATTATAGAGAAAAATGAATATCTTCAGAACGAGGAACTCCCGGATGAACTTTCCGATGATGAGATGGACAGGGCGCTCTCCGAATTTAAGAGTAAAAAATCATCGGTAAATTATTTCAAGAGAGGTAAAAGAAAAGAGAATTATAAAAAGAGAATAAAAAATATTCCTGTTGCAAAGAATCTTATGGAGAATTATGCCACATCCGATCAGGGACGTTTCGGAATAGAATGCACAGAAATGATAAACAATACAGGAATGAGCGAAGAAATATATCAAGGCCATCACCGCAAGACTATTTCCATGGCTGCAAGAATAGAGCTTTTAAAATCAATGGCGGATACTAGCTTAAAAGGTTTTAACAGCGCAGGATTGGTAATGGATATGAATTACAAAATTGAAAATGCCAAGGATAATAAAGTTGAAGATGCTCCCAAAAAGCAGAAAATGGCAAGTGCTATCGAAAAGATAGGAGATGTGATAAACAGCTGGGATCTTAAAGATTTTGATTTCAAGAATATTGATGATATGCTGAGTCGTCCGGAGAAGTTTAAAATACTTTTCGGAAGGATCAGTTTATGCACAGAGTGTGATTACGCTTTTAATGTACAGTACAAGACTTTGATGAATGACGACGCGGTAAATTGTGCCTATGATAAAGAAAAATACAAAGAAGTTATGGCAAAAGTGAGTCTGTTTACTTCCATATCACATTATTGGTATTCGGCTCTGAGACTTGCACAGAATCCTTATTATGCAAAGATTCATGACAGTGATGTTCCGGCCTCAGTAAAATTAAACGAACTTAACATGAAAAATGCTGAAAAAATCGATGGAGATACGTATATGTCGGAATTCATAAAGGAATGGATCAACATAAAGAGTCTGGATGAGACACCTGATATGTATAAACCGGGAATAGATCTTAATATGCTTCTTGAGAAAGAAAAGAAAAATGTGGAATTGTAATAAACAGGGGCTTTCAAGCCCCTATTTTATTGCGAAAATCTATGGTATTTTGATATTTTTATGCTATAATAGAGTAGATTATGTATCTTTATGTAAAACGGAGGAAAAATGAAAGACTTATTTTATAAGTTTGTCGGTACTATTACAATAGTTGCAATAATGATCAGCATGTTTCCGCAGCGTACTTTTGCCGCGGTTGCGATGGAAAATAAGATTGAAAAAGCTATCAGTTGGGCCATAGAAACCGCAAATGACGATAAACATGGCTATAGCAACGAAAAACGATACGGGAATCCTGATTATGATTGCTCCTCATTTGTATATTATGCTTTTACAAATGCCGGATTTACTTTTAAATCTATAGGTACAACTACATCAATGGTTTCGGATTTTAAAGCTTATGGCTTTACATGGATTCCATGGAAGTATATAGGAGGGACAGAGAAACTTCTGCGCGGAGATATACTTCTTAACGCATCTTCCAAAAAACATACCGAGATATACCTCGGAGACGGTAAGATAGTAGGTGCTCACCAGTCCAGGGGAAACACAAAACCGGGAGATCAGACGGGAACAGAAGTATCTGTGGCAAATTTCTTTATACAGCCATGGGACGGTGTACTCAGATATAACGGTACGTATGACATGAGTAGTTCATATGTACCGGAATCCATACCGGATACTACATACGGACAGGTAATAGAGTGCACACCATATGATGATGAATCAGGTCTTTTCACACTCAAGTCAACCAATAAAGAAAACGGAAAGACCAAGACCATTTCAAAAAAACTTATCGCATATCAGGTTATAAGCAAAAAGATATTTTATGTTGAATATAAAGGAAATTACAACGAGGAGGACCTCGGAATAAATTCACGCGATTGCTATATAAAAGTAAGACGCTGCAACATAAAAGGTAAAAAGAAAAAGACAATTCTTAAGGATGCGAGGATAAGCGGTCAGATAACCGGCATCTCCGGTGAAGGCATTAAATACATGGATTACGATCCGGAAACAAATACAACAAATGAGATAACAATTGATTATTAAGGAGTTGATTTTTAAATGACAAGCAAAGGACCTTACTATATTACTACAGCGATAGCATATACTTCGGGAAAGCCCCATATCGGAAACACCTATGAGATAATACTTGCGGATGCCATAGCCAGATTCAAGAGAAAAGAAGGCTATGATGTCCGTTTCCAGACCGGCTCTGATGAGCATGGACAGAAGATAGAGACCCGTGCGATCGAGGCTGGTACTACCCCCAAGGGTTTTGTTGACGATACGGCTGCGGAGATCAAGCGCCTTTGGGATATGTGTGACACCTCATATGACAGGTTTATCCGTACCACAGATGAGGATCATGAAAGACAGGTTCAGAAGATATTTAAAAAACTTTATGATAAAGGCGATATCTATAAAGGCTCATACAGCGGGATTTATTGTACCGAGTGTGAAGCTTTCTATACAGAATCACAGCTCAATGACGGCAAATGTCCGGTATGCGGCGGAGCCGTTCATCCTATGGAGGAGGAAGCGTATTTCTTCAAG
>JAILKW010000323.1 GCA_024693455.1 Lachnospiraceae bacterium | reverse complement strand
TTTCATATCCTCCTTGAATAAAAAAGTTCAAGAGCGTAAATTAATTCCATTTACTGTGATATGTACATCCGTGTACGCCACTCTTAAGTTTTGTTTCCTTACACTCTATATATCGGAGGACATTTAAATAACTTAACCCCTGTTTTAAATTTTCTTGAAAAATAGAAATACGCCTCGCCTTTATAACGGCGGGGCGTAAATTATTTTATGAAAGAAGCAGTCTTTGGACTTTGTGAATGATACCTATGACTCCGCTGTTGGTCTGGAGCAGGTTGACGGCCATTGAGACGTTATTTGTTATGATGGCGTCTACACCAAGATCAATCATTCTGTTGATCTCGGCTTCGGAATTGACTGTCCAAACGTAGATACCCTTATTTTCCTTACGCATGTAGCTTACCAGTCCTGCAGTGACAAAGTTTTCTTCGATGGAAAATGCATTGGCGGCTTTTAGTTTGCTGATATCACCGCCACCAACAGCTGTAGTGTATACGGTATAAATATCGGGGTTTATTTTTTTGACGTCTTTAAGAGTATTATAATCCTGAGAAGTAATATCACAGTCATCTTCAAAATGATTGGCTGCTACTATCTCAAGAGTCTTTTCAACTATACCCGTATCGTGTCCCGTCCGTTTGATCTCAATATTTACAAAAGCTTTATCCTTTACAAGCTTAAGAGCCTGATCGAGGGTAGGGATTCTGGTAAAGCGGTAGCTGTGGTTAAAGAAACTGCCGTTATCCAGATCCTTTATTTCTTCGTAAGTTACCTGCCAGATCTTTTTGTTTACGCCGGTGGTTCTCTTTAATGAACTGTCGTGCATACAGACTATGGTTCCGTCTTTTGTCATCTGGACATCCAGTTCTATGGCATCCGCACCATGCTCAATGGCATTTCTGAAGGCCGGAAGAGTGTTTTCGGGAGCAGTTGCGGAATCACCTCTGTGAGCCATGATCATTATGCTTCTGGCATTGTCGGCCAGGGCAAGTTTGGCTTGTTGATATTTCGGAGGTATAAAAAAGAAACCGCAAACTATGGTAATAAGCCAGATCATTGATTTAGGCAGCCAATGGTTTCTTATGAAATGCCTGGTCTCAGTATATTCGGGAACAGTCAGATCATTTTGGCGTGACCTGTATAAATAACCCAAAAAGAGTCTTCCTATAACCACAGGAGAGAGAACAAGAATAAAAAGTAAACCTATTATTATTTCTATTATATATAATGTTTCGGTGCGCATGGCAACATTTGGATTTATATCGGGATCAAGCCACATTATACCGAAGCGTATTATAAGTATGGACAGTAAAAAGGTTATGGCTAAAACAAGAGCGGATAAAAGTATCCATGAAAAGACCCTTAGGATAGCCCCGGGAATACGAAAGCGTACAAGTTTTATACTCTTTTTTGCTGCCGGCAGAAAGTCTTCTTTTTCGGATACCATTATGACAGCGGTATAGATCAGTACTATCATAAGAAGAAGTATGATCGCTATTGCTATTATGACCGTAACAAGGTACCTGGTCTTTCGTGTTATACGATTGAACAGATATCCGAAAAATGAAAAGCTGTTTATGATACTGAATGCGTCATAAGGATCCACAAGAGGAACCATTAAAAATATATAAGGAATAAATAACAGGTTAGTCGGTTTTTTTGAAGTGAAAAGTCGCAAAAGATGTTCAAAGGCTTCGCCAAACATATCGTAGGCAGATATTTTTTGCCCGGAATGAGCTGCATGTATCCCGGATGCCAGGCCAAGTATCTCTATGGAAATATAAATTCCGATGAGGATCAGTGAAATTAAGACCATAGCCCAGACCAGGGGATTTTTCAGTACTTTTGCCAGGTTGTAATTAGATATGTAATAAACGCCGGAAAGCCGGAGCGAAAGGGTTTCGAATTTTTCCATTAAAGGAAAAAAAATGAATATGGATATTAGCTTGTAAAGAATTTCGAATCTCAGAAAACCTCCGAAGTTTTTCTTTAATAAGAAAAAAGTGCGACCGACATATAAAGGTCTGTTTTTCATAGTAACTCCTTTAGTCATACCGAAAAGGCGGCAGGATTAAACTCCAAATAAGATAAACTTGCTGTTCTCACATGTATCTCTTTGGAGGTTGGGATTTTTCCAACTGAATTAAATATAATTGAATAAGCATTGGATTGCAAGAATATGAAAAAAAAGCTATAATCAATAAGCCAAGTTCCACAAGCGGGACTTGAAGACAGAAATAGATTTTTGACTTTTTTGAAAGGGGGATAATTATGTTTGAACAGTATAAACTTCCGTTTGCTTCAGATGCGCTTGAACCGGTGATAGATAAGACTACTGTGGAGACTCATCATGGAAAACACCATGCTACGTATACAGCAACCTTCAATAAGCTTGTGTCCGATGCCGGACTTGAAGGAAAGAGTGTAGAAGAGATTCTCGGAGGACTTGATGCGGTTTCCGACGAAGCGCTTCGTAAGGGGCTTAGGAATAACGGGGGTGGATATTATAACCACAATCTGTATTTTATGACCTTATCACCTGACGGAGGAGGACAACCCAGGGGCAAGTTGCTTGATAAGATAGTTGCAACGTTTGGAAGCTTTGATAACATGAAGCAGAAGCTTTCCGACCTTGCTCTTACACAGTTTGGTTCCGGATGGTCATTTTTATCTGCCGATAAAAACGGTGAACTTTATGCATCACAAAGTCCGAATCAGGACAACCCGATCAGCGAAGGCACCGGTCGCACACCCATACTGGCAATAGATGTTTGGGAACATGCATATTATCTGGGATATAAAAATCTTCGTGCGGATTATGTTAAAGCTATCTGGGACAAGATCGATTGGAACAAAGTAGAGGAGTTATACGAAAATACAATAGGGTAGGAGACGTCATGGCGAATACGGTTAATGAGAAAGTACTTGGATCAATTTATAAGGATACTGACAAAGCAAAGGAAAGATACTCGCATTTGATGAAGGGGTATGTGGATACGTTTGGAGATGCACAGCTTACATATTTTACATCCCCCGGAAGAACGGAGATAATAGGTAATCATACCGATCATAACGGAGGAAAGGTCATAGCTGCAAGCATAGATCTTGATACTTTAGGTGCTGCCTCCGTAAGCAATGATAATATTATTGAGATCCAAAGCGAGGGATATCGCATGGTTAAGGTGGATCTTGATAATATTGACAGCATACCAAAGGAGTCCGGAACCATATCACTTGTAGCCGGTATGGCTGAGGGCGTTAAGAAAATGGGATATGCTATAGGCGGATTTAAGGCTTACGCCACCACAAACGTTATAGCTGCTGCGGGTATAAGTTCATCTGCGTCTTTTGAAATGCTTTTTGTCGCAATAGTCAATAAGTTTTTTAATGATGGGAAAATACCATATTCGGATTATGCAAAGATAGGTCAGTATGCAGAGAATCACTTTTGGAATAAGGCATCGGGGCTTATGGATCAGATGGCCTGTGCTGTAGGCGGCCCTATCAGCCTTGACTTTGCCGGAGAGATCTCCTGTGATAAAATTCCTTTTTCTTTCGATGAATACGGATACAGACTGGTCATTACCAATACGGGAGGAGGACATGCCGATCTTTCCGATGAGTATTCGGCAGTTCCCGAAGAGATGTTTGCCGTGGCAAAAGAGCTTGGTGTACAAAGACTTTGCGAAACCAATATGGAGGCACTGCTTTCCAATATAAACAGTATCAGAGCAGCTGTTAAGAATGACAGAGCAATACTTCGTGCAATGCATTTCCTTAATGAAACAAGACGTGTTGAGAAGATGGCGGATGCTGTTGCGGCAAAAGATATAAAGGCCATATTATCACTTTTATCCGCTTCGGGCGCTTCTTCTTATGATCTGCTTCAGAACTGTTACAGCAGAAAGACACCCGATGATCAGCCGATAGCACTTGCACTTGCGCTTACAGAGCAGTATCTTTCCAAGATACAGGATGGAGTATGCAGAGTTCACGGAGGCGGATTTGCAGGGGTTATCATGGCTATTATTCCTGAAAATTATGTGGATGAGTATGTGGATTATATGTCTGTTTACTTTGGGCGTGATAACGTTTATCCTATGAATATCAGGGCTGTCGGAGCGGTTTGTGTAGAGTAAGAAAATGTTTTTTTTCATTAAATGAAATTTTTAAAAATAAGGCTTGCATTTGAGTAAACTATATGATAATATAATTGCTGTTGCACGGTTAATGCAACAGCATAAGGCCCCATGGTCAAGCGGTTAAGACACCACCCTTTCACGGTGGTAACACGAGTTCGATTCTCGTTGGGGTCATTTTATATGGACCTTTAGCTCAGTTGGTTAGAGCAACCGGCTCATAACCGGTCGGTCCTGGGTTCGAGTCCCCGAAGGTCCACTTCTACTCGGCTCGCAGAGATGCGGGCCGTTTATAATATCGTAGAAGCCTTTTTAGGTGCTCGTTCGATACATAATATATGCCGGCGTGGCGGAACTGGCAGACGCGCGGGACTTAAAATCCCGTGGTGGCGACATCGTACCGGTTCGATCCCGGTCGCCGGCAAGATCAAGAGATCCATTGGGGTCTCTTTTTTTGCATTTAGAAACAGGTCAGATGTGCTGTCGCAAATCCTTCACCAAGTCACGCAGGACGAGACTTGAATAAGGTTAATACAGAAACGATTGTGCTTGACTAAAATTACGGGCAATAATAGAATATAAGGGAGTATAATCAGAGATATGTGCTTTGTGGGTATGTGTACGGAATCGTATATTAAATGTGTCGGCAAAGCAGACTTTACCCGTCGAAAATCTTGCGGGCGAGACTTGAAATTTCCTGTTTTCAGAGGGAAGGACTATAAGATTGTTTGAAAAAATTATATCTAAAAATGTTGTAAATACCGGAAGACAACCGGAAGCTGATATCATGAAGGCCTTTGTGCTTCTGAATCTGGCTATCATTCATGTTTATGTGGAGTGTTCTACGGCAGAAGAATTGTTTTACGGGTTAAGATATTTTTTTGACTCCATAATCGGAGGCCCTTTTGCAGCACCTTTTTTTATGTTTAGCATGGGTTTGGGATTGGCATATACAAAAAAGGATAGTGCAGAGGATCTGTTTAGACGCGGAAGAGATATGTTATTTATAGGTATCGCCCATAATGTATGCAGATACCTGATCCCGTCACTTATCGGATATGTAATAACAAAAGATGCGGATTTTTATTTGGCAAGACTTCCTTACAGATTCTTTTCCAATGATATTTTGCAGTTTGCGACCTTGGCCTTTTTTACAATGGGCCTGTTAAAAAAGTTTAAGTTGTCAATTAAATGGATATGGGTCATAAGCGTAATCATGATGTTTATAGCTCTGCCCTTTAACGGCCTTTATTTTGATAACCACGCAATAAATATAATTTTGGGATTTTTCATAGGCACGGAGAACCCTCCGGGAGAGCCTGTTATATATACGGATTTTCCGTTGTTTATATGGTTTTTTATTTATGCAAGCGGAAGCCTTTTCGGGGAATTGTTAAAGCGGGTGAAAGACAAGAAAAAGTTTTATGCGATTGTCACTCCGCCTTGCCTTATTATCTTCTGGGCAACCATAATACATCAGTTTGTCTATGAATACGGAATGATGATGGGGCCGGGGGATAATGTATTTTATCATATGAATCCGTATGAGGCTTTGGTTTGTAATCTAAATTCAATAGCATGCCTTGGTTTATGCTTTTTCCTTTCGAGGATCCTGCCTGGAAAAATTCAAGATATTGCAAATCATATAAGCAGAAACATAAATGTGATCTATTTCATCCAGTGGGTCCTTGTATTTTGGACTGTTGATCTTATTATATATGTTATTACGGGAAGTACTCATTTGGATCAGATACCTGCACTTATTGTTGGAATTATTCTTAGTATTTTGACGGTAATATTATCAGATGTATGGGTAAATCTGAGGAGAAGGATTTCGAATGAAAAGAAAATTTAGCTTAACAAAAATGGTTATTTTGGGTTTGTTGGCATTGGGGTTGGTTCTTATCATATCGATCAGTGCAGCTACATTTTTTAACTACAAGATGGCTACAATGGACAGATATTCCAAGTTTGTTTTCAGCTACACAAAAGTTGCCGCAGATTATATAGACGGTGATGTTATCCGTGAATACGAGAAAACGGGAAAGATAGATGAAACGTATTACAACGAAGTGCTTAAATATCTGAACACTGTTATAGAAAAGGCAGAGTTGACTTATTTTTACGTTTATATTCCACATGAGGATCAGATAGAATATATCTGGGATGGCGAGAATTCCGAATCACAGGCGGTTCTTGGCGCGATGGATGATTACTCGGAAAACGGATATGAGAGTACCAAGAAGATTTTTAAAAAGGATCCTCCCGAAGAAATATCAATCCTTAACGATCGGTACGGATATGTTGCAACAGCGTTGACTCCTGTTTTTGACAGCAAGGGCGAACCGGTTGCCGTTGTCGGTGCTGATGTCATGATACATAATCTGAAAGAAGAGATATTCAGGGGAGTACTTTATCTTTCTCTTATTGTTATTGTATCCATGATAGTCTTTATAGGTATTTATTATTGGGGTAATAAAAAGCTTGTCATAGAGCCTATACAAAAGTTAAATACGGTCACATCTGAATTAGTCGAAAAACTCGACATGGAAGAGGAGATACACATTGATATCAATACGGCGGACGAGATAGAGAGTCTGGCGCGTTCGTTTGAACATATGCATGAGGAATTAAGGGCTTATATTTCTGAAAATAATGCCATCACGGCCGAAAAAGAGAGAATAGAAACCGAACTTTCATGGGCTACAAAGATTCAGGCGAATATGTTGCCTTCGATCTTCCCTGCCTTTCCCGGCAGAAATGAGTTTGATGTATATGCATCAATGGATCCGGCTAAAGAGGTTGGAGGAGATTTTTATGATTTCTTCCTCATAGACGAAGAACATCTGGGACTTGTTATTGCAGATGTCTCGGGAAAGGGCGTACCGGCCGCATTGTTTATGATGATGGCCAAGATACTCATAAGTATCTATGCTCAGGAGGGATTGTCTCCCTCGGAGACTCTTGCACATGCAAATAAGGCTATCTGCGGACATAACGATGAAAATCTTTTTGTTACGGTATGGCTTGGAATTATGGATATATCTACAGGCAAAATAGTTGCTTCAAATGCCGGTCATGAATATCCGATCATAAAAAAGAAAAACGGTGAATTTGAAATGCTTCAGGACAAGCATTGTTTTGTCGTCGGAGCAATGGAAGAAATAAAATATAAGGAATATGATTTTACCCTTGAAAAAGGAGGAAGTCTTTTCCTTTATACAGACGGGGTTCCGGAAGCAACCGATAACGATAAGGAACTTTTCGGTGTAGAAAGAATGCTTAATGCTCTTAACAGCGAGCCGGAGGCAGCCCCTGAGCAGATCCTTAAAAACGTAAGGGTGTCTGTAGATAAGTTTGTGGGTGATGCACCTCAGTTCGATGATATAACTATGCTCTGTATTAAACTTTTATAAAACTTTATAGTTTGAATGAGTGGATCGTATTGATTAATGGATGATAGATTAAAAAAGCAGCTTGATTTTTGTCTTGAGATAGACAAAGAAAAAAACATATTCAGACAAACACATTTATCGGGGCACGGCAGGAATGAAAATGATGCCGAACATGCCTGGCATATGGCAGTAATGGCCTACCTTTTAAAAGAATATGCCAATGAAGAGGTGGATATATCCAAAGTCATGCTTATGTGTCTGATACATGATGTTGTTGAAATAGATGCAGGGGATACCTATGCCTATGATGAGGAGGCCAAAAAGACCCAAAAAGAGCGGGAAGAGGCTGCTTGTGAAAGGATATATTCATTACTTCCAAAGGACCAGAAAGAAGAACTTATAGCGATCTTTAAGGAGTTTGAAGAAAATACAACAGCCGAGGCAAGATTTGCCCATGCCATGGACAATCTCCAGCCTCTCCTTCTTAACAACAGCAACGGAGGGTCGGACTGGATCGAGCACGGGGTATCTGCAAAACAGGTATATTCAAGGCAGATCAATACCGAAAAGGGATCAAAGATCCTTTATGAGGTAACGGATGATATTATAAAGTCTAATATAGAAAAGGGAAGTTTAAGGTCATGACGATTTATCGGTCATGACTTAGTGGGAGTAAAATGCGATTCAAAGTGAATAGTAGATGAAGGGGTAATTGCATGGAACAGGAAAAGACAGAATTACAGGACTATGTATTGGAAAACATAGATAATGCTGTTGAAAATGGGTGGATAAAAGTTTATTATCAGCCGGTTATAAGGACAATATCCAGGGAATTGTGCGGGCTTGAGGCGTTGGCGAGATGGGACGATCCGAGGCACGGTCTGCTTTCGCCTGCGGTTTTTATTCCGGTATTGGAAAAACAGGGACTTATTCCAAAACTGGATGTTTACATGCTGCAGCAGATCTGCAGGGATTTTCATGAGATTTTTAAGAAACAAAAATTTCTGGTGCCAATATCGATGAATCTTTCCAGAGCGGATTTTGAAAATACCGACATTTTCGGACATATAATTCATACTGTAGGTAAATATGCGGTTCCGAGAGATATGCTCCATATTGAGATTACGGAAAGTATGCTTGGCAGAGATTCGGAGTATATGCTTTCGCAGATAGAACATTTTCATGAAGAGGGCTTTCAGGTTTGGATGGATGATTTTGGGAGTGAATATTCATCCCTTAATTCACTGAAGGACTATAATTTTGATGAACTTAAGATAGACATGAAGTTTTTGTCTAATTTTTCCGTTCGTTCTCAAAAGATAATTGCCTCGGTTGTAAATATGGCTAAACAAATAGGCATAAAGACATTGGCTGAAGGTGTCGAAACTGAGGAACAGTTTGAATTCCTTCGATCCATAGGATGTGAGAAGGTGCAGGGCTTTTATTTCGGAAAGCCCATGCCTGTAGACAGTCTTTTTTCTCATGTAAAAGAAAAAGGAATAGCGCTTGAACCCCTTTCAAGACGTAAATATTATACGCAGATAGGAAAAGTAAATTTCTTAAGCCCTACGCCCTTTGATGAGTTCTCCGATAAGGGTACAACGAAGGACTATATGGAGAATCAGATTCCGCTTGCGGTTATGGAGTATGCAAACGATAATCTTAAAGTTTTATTTCATAATGATGCATATGAAAAAGAACTTAACAGTTTTTCGATTGAAGATGTTTCTTCCCTGGAAAGTGTTTTCAAAGAAAAAAAGGGTTCCTTATACGAAAAGTTCAGGGCGATGCTTCGACAGGCAGTTGACAGCAAAGATTATGTAAAAACAGATTTTGTAAGAGACGGTTCCTTTGGAGTGGCCCGTGTTATTAAACTTGGCAGTTACCCCGAGGGGATGGCTTTTCTTTGCACGGTAAGAAATTTAAGTAAGGGCTCTGATCTGCACAGGGAAGGCATGAGACTCGATGACAGTTTAAGAGCGCTTTATTCGGTGTATCACAGAATAGACAGGGTGGATCTTGATACCTGGCATGCGAAGAATATATATTACAATTCGGTTCTGAGGTGGACACTCACGGAAAGTGAGCTTCCGCAAACGGTTGCTGATTTTGCCGCTACAGAGGTTTATCCCGAAGACAGAAACAGATATAAGAGATTTATGGATCTGACCACACTAAAGGAAAGGATAACCGATGCTCCCAGTGGTTATATTTCCGATTTTTTCAGAACAAAGATAACAACAGGAGGTTATGCCTGGTCTGAGTTCATTCTTATTTTGGAGAATAGAAGTGAAAGCAACACCATGCTTTCGTGTGTAAGGGGTATGTCTCATGATACACTCGAGCATATGATAGATGAGGTCAGTATGACCGGAGGGCCTTCGGGTAAGCATTTAAGTCCTGAGATACTTTGGAAAAATTTCACTACAGAAACAAATATAGCTTTATTCTGGAAAGACAAAGACAGGAGATTTGCGGGAGTTAATCAGACATTTCTGGATTATTACGGAATGGAATCCGAGGCCGAGCTTATTGGGAAGACAGATGAAGACATGGGATGGCATGTTAACCCGGAGCCTTATAAGCAGGACGAGATAAGGGTTTTGGACAAAGGAGAGCGGACAAGAAACATTCCGGGTAAATGTATTAAGGCCGGGATCCCGAGAGAGATCGCAGCCAGCAAACTGCCTATCTTTGATAACGAAGGAAATATACTTGGTCTTATGGGTTATTTTATAGATATGACCGAGCTTAGAGAGATAAGGGCTGAGGCTGAGAGGCTTTCATTTACGGATGATCTTACGGGACTTCTTAATATAAGAGGACTTATGGAGAGTGTATCGCGATATATTGAGAGTTATTTCATGAGACGGATTTCTTTTGCCATGATATGCGTCGATATTATGAATTTCAGATCAATAAACGATTCATACGGTATGGCTCTTGGAGATCAGGTCTTAAAAGCTACAGCACATTCCATTAATGATGTTGTGGCGGTCAGCGGAGTTGTTGCAAGAGTGGGAAGTGACCATTTTATCATTCTCTATCAGTATAATCACGAAGAAGATGTGGATGTGCTTGTGGAAAGGATAAAAAGAGGGATTGCACATATCCATTATGTTGATGAGAATGAAGTAACTATCTATCCTTCTGTAGGATATTCATTCTTTGATGAGTGTGAGGATATTGAACAGTTACGTCTTTTGGCTGAAGAACGTTTGAAATAAAGGATTGGTATGCGATACAAATATTTATTGTTCGATTTGGACGGAACATTGGTTCAGTCCGAATTCGGAATTGTAGAATCGGCAATGTATGCTTTTGAAAAACTTGGGGAGGAAGTCCCTGATAAAGAGGTTCTGATGAAATTTATAGGACCGCCTCTTTTTTACTCATTTCATGAGATCGGTGGACTTTCCCGGGAAAAGTCGGAGCAGGCGGTTTCTCTTTACAGGAGTTACTACGAAAAAGGTGCATACAAAAAAGCACCGGTGTACGAAGGAATGGAGAGGGTGCTTCATCTTCTGGAAAAGGCCGGATGTGTACCTATAGTTGTTACCGGAAAGATAACCTCTATGGCGAAACAGGTTATGGAAAATGCAGAGATAATAGATCATTTTGCCGGGATTTTTGGTCCGAAACCAGACGAAAAACTTCCGAGAAAGGCAGATCTTATAAGGTTTGCAATGAGCGCTCTCCATATTGAAGAACCTGATAATACCATTATGATCGGAGACAGGATTTTCGATATCGAAGGAGCTAATGAAGTAGGTATAGACAGCGTGGGTTGTGTTTACGGATACGGAACACGAGATGAACTTGCGAATGCGGGAGCAACGCATTTGGTATACAATCCCTACGAGTTACTATCAATAGTAAGAGGTGAATAAAGTTGTATTATTTTATTGTTAATTCAAGTGGTGGCGGCGGTAATGCCACTTCCACCTGGAAACACGTAAAAAGATTATTAAAGCAGCGAAAGATCGAATACACGGCATTTAAGACTCATGGTAAGGGTGATGCTACAAGATATGCAACGCAGATTACCGAAAACGCTGCAAAAAAGATCAATCTCATAGTTGTCGGCGGCGACGGGACAATAAATGAAGTTTTAAACGGGATAAAAGGCTTCGGAAAAGTAAGACTCGGAGTTATCCCTACAGGCAGTGGGAATGATTTTGCAAAGGGAATGGGAATACCTAAAAATACCACTGCAGCCTTTGATCGTATACTGGCAGCAGGAGAGGGAAGAAAAATAGACATAGGTCAGCTTGAGATCCCCGGGGAGTCGGGGGAAAAGAGCAGAAGCTGTTTCTTTGCTATAGGCGCCGGTATCGGTCTTGATG
>JAILKW010000020.1 GCA_024693455.1 Lachnospiraceae bacterium | reverse complement strand
CCAACCTGTAATCTTTGTGTCCTAACCCGTGACCTTTTTGTCCGATTTCAGTCCTGCGAAGGCAGTACTAAGGTTAATGTCAAGACTCGCTCATAACCCCCACCTACGCTAACGCTTAGAGGTGGGGGATGTCTCCGACTGAGTTAAACATATGCTGATATTCATGTTCATCTTCTACGATAGCAATTTTGTACATCAAACGATCCTCCTTGGGATTTTTTATTATATTACAGTATTTTTCGATTCTATGGAATTATATTTTGAATTCATAAATGGAAAATACACCTTAATACCCTTATAATACTATACAGAAAAAAAATTTGAACTTGTCAAGACTCGCTCAGACTTAATATGAAAAAAGTTATAATTCTCTTCGAAGCCCTTTTCAGACAAACGTATATTGGTAGTTCAATGAATGGGCTTAGGAATAACAAACGCACCCCCAAAACAGTAAAATAGGAGAAGCAATATGGCAATAATAGGAGCGATACTCGGAGATATAGCAGGCTCGCAATACGAATACGACAGACCGGCAGATTTAGATTATCAAAACTGTGAGCTTTTCACCGAAGAATGTGAATTTACAGATGATACAGTTATGAGCCTTGCTATCAAAAAAGCAATAGATGAAAAAAAACCATATCAAGAGGTTATGCGTGAAGTCGGAAGGAATTACCCTGTATGCGGATATGGGAACACATTCTTTGACTGGGTATTTTGCGATAACCCTCGACCTTATAACAGTTTTGGAAACGGATCGGCTATGCGGGTTTCCTATATAGGAGAAACCGCCGAAACATTAGAAGGCGCTGAAAAAGAGGCTGAACGTTCAGCTATGGTCTCTCACAATCACCCTGAAGGAATGAAAGGCGCAGCGGTAACAGCCGGATGCGTATGGCTTGCAAAGGATAAAAGAACCAAGGATGATATATATAAATATGTATTAAAATACTATCCGCCCGAAGACTATAAATTTAGTGGCGTACCGTTAGAAAAACTTCGTGAAACATATTCCTGGGACGTAACTTGTATGACAAGCGTCCCGGTTGCATTAAGATGCTTTTACGAGAGCGATTCATACATATCTTTTATAAGGAATGTTTTCAGCCTTGATTGCGATTGCGATACTCTTTGCGCAATAGGTGGCGGAGTTGCGGAAGAATATTATGGAAAAACAGGCTTAAAAAATGACAAGATTTTAAAACATTACCTAAGCGATGAATTATACGAAATATTATTTCCGGGCAAAAAGCGGAGGGAAACATTTACCTGGAAATAACCTTAAACTCTATGACATCTATTCTTTTGCATCCACTTTTAACATTCGATAACCGATTCCAACATGCGTTTGTATGTAAGAAACCTTATCATCTTCCAGCTTTTTCCGAAGGGTAGCCATAAAAACCCGAAGAGATGCGATATTTGTATCCCATGCGCTTCCCCATATTTTTTGGGTAATATATTTGTGAGTAAGTACTTTTCCCGTATTTTGTGCCAACAGGCATAACAGTTTATATTCAATAGGTGTAAGCTTTAGCTCCTCGTTACCTTTATATGCACACCCGGCTGCTAAATCTATTCTTAATTCTCCGTTAACATAGACAGCACTTTCGTTCATCTCACTGTCAGCTTTTAGGAGTGTGATTCGCCTTTGCATAACGCGCAGCCTTGCAAATAACTCCTCCACAGAAAAAGGTTTTGTAAGATAGTCGTCTGCTCCCGCATCCAGAGCCTCAATTTTATCTTCATCCTCGCTTCGTGCACTGATCACGATGATAGGCATGTTGGACCACTCCCGTATCCTTTTTATTATTTCTACTCCATCTATATCGGGAAGTCCCAGATCAAGGAATACAACATCAGGATTATGACTTGAGGCCTGTAAAATAGCCTCTTCACCGTTACGTGCAAGCAAATATTTATAATCATGTGTCTTTAAGGTTGTCGCTATCAGGTTTCTGATCGGTGGATCATCCTCAACCACCAGAATCTGAAATTTATTCATCTATCGTAACATCTCCTTTTTCCAAAAAAAATGTAATAATACACCCCGAAGGATCATTATCTTCTATCCTGATATTTCCATCATGTGCTTCCACTATGGACTTACACAGAGCAAGACCAAGTCCCATGCTTCTCTTTCCATCTGCAATCTTATTCTGCCCGGTATAAAACATATCAAATGCATGCTCCTTTGATTGTGCATTCATTCCCGGTCCATTGTCCGCAACACTTACAAAGATCATTTCTCCATCTGTCCCATAACAGATTTGAATTGATGATCCTTCCTGTGTATATTTTATTGCATTATTAACCAGATTGATGATTACCTGGGCGATCAATTTTGCATCCATATCAGCTATTACAAGATCCTTGGGCCTGTTTACTTTAATATGGTGTTCCGACTTATTTCTGTCAATATGCTTTAGCGCTTCATCTACAACATCATCCACTACATCTAATTCTTTATTAAGCTGCATTTGACCATTTTCAATTCGAGTTACGGATAAAAGGTTCTCTACAAGTCTGATAAGCCAGTCTGCATCATCATAAATATCTGAAAAAATCTGTTCTTTTGTTTCATCATCAAGGATTTTATAGTGATTACAAAGATTACTGGCATTTCCGGATATAGAAGTCAATGGTGTCCTAAGATCGTGAGATATTGTTCTAAGCAGATTAGCCCTTAACTTTTCATTTTGTGCTATAACCGCAGCTTCATCCTTTGCTTTTTCGTTGTCAAGATTTTCAAGAGCTAATGCACATTCTCCCAAAATTGATAAGAGTATACTGTTTTCAAATGAACTGATTGCCTTTTTCCCCATACGGATTCCTGTAATCCCGTATACCGTATTTTTTATAAAAATTGCTAAATAAAGGTACTGCGCATGAGGAAATTCTTTGGTTGTTGCACCGGCTCTTTTTTTATTATCCAGCACCCATTTTACAACTTCCATCTCGGTGTTATCGGTATAAAAATTACTATTACCATCTTCGCTGCCGGGGAAAAAATAGCCTTTCCCAATATTGTTTTCTTCTACCGGGTAAATAATAACATCTTTATTCAAAAGCAGTACAAGCTGATTAGCCAATACCTGTAATACATCATTATATGTCCTGCATTTTTGAAGTAGCTGGTTGGTATCAAATAAAATCTTAGTACGATAAGCCGCCTCCGCCGATTCTCTTGCATTGTCTTTAAGCTTATATGCCAAGGATCCGGTAATAAGCGCAGCAATCAGCATTATGATAAAAGTTACCGTATATCCTGCTTCATATGCGTGAAAAGTAAATCTGGGCTCAGTAAATAAATAATTAAATAGTAATACACTGCATAATGAACTAAACAAACCGCAAAAATGGCTTCTTGTAAGTATGGCACTTAATAAAACTCCCAAAATATACACTGTAATAATATTGGA
>JAILKW010000321.1 GCA_024693455.1 Lachnospiraceae bacterium | reverse complement strand
AGCTTATAGTCATTGAATTCACCTTGCCATTGGCCATAGCAGTAAGTGCAGCCCACTGACTTCCGAACATATTAAATGGGTTAAGATCCGTCTCCTCTATATTGAGTGGCTGAAAAACATGCAGCATAAATACCTCCCGTTCATATTTTGCCATAACTTACAATTCAAGTCTCACTCGCGAGACATGCCCCCTACACTTTGCTTAAAGGCGGGGTCATCTCGTCTTAGATATATCTAATTAATTATAATAAAACATGGTAAAAAATACAAGTAAACAAGACATCTTATCTGATTGAACGCCCTTCATTTTGAATAAACTTTGTCAACTATCACTATTTTCGAAAAGCCCGATAAGTTCAACTCTCGTCCTGTGAAATCCGGAGTGGGATTTACCTGGTGGAAGGGACTCCTTTGACTGCGATAAAAAAGGAGCTGCGTATCAACACAACTCCCCTTGTATCTAAAAAGATTACCCGACCTCTCTGAAACATGATCCGTTTCAGAGAAGGATCAAACATTGCTCTTATATAAAGATGAAACAAGATCACCTATCTCATCCGCAAACTGATTAACCTGATCGACGGTGCTTTCGATATTTTCCATCTCGGTTTTCTCTGTATTTATATTATCACTTATACTCTGAATCTTATTTAACATATCACGGATAGAGGAATTCATGTCCCCAAGTATCTCGGAAATATGATTGGTCGTATCCTTTGTGGAATATGAAAGTGTCTGAACCTCGCTCGCAACCACAGCAAAGCCTCGTCCGGCTTCACCGGCACGGGCCGCTTCGATCGATGCGTTAAGAGACAAAAGATTAGTCTGATCTGCAATGCTCTTAATGCTTGTGATTATCTCCATAGAGGAATCAACCGCTGCACTTATCTCCTTTGCGGAATCAGCCATTTCAGACTGCTTGGATGCCACATCTCGCATCTGAACTGCAGCAAGCTTAACAGTTGAGGAAATGTTTTTGATAACCTCACGAAGAGACTCTATCTTGGGAGCCATCTCATTTTGGAAATAAACCTGATTATTCTTCTGCTCGGTAATATCCAAAATAGTACCTGCTGCCATAAGAGGCACGCTCTTATCCGGAGCCCAAACCACTGTGCTTGAAGCTCTTACCCATCTATACTGTCCGTCCTTATGAAGCATACGGTATTCCATATCGAAAACAGTCTTGCCCGAGGGATCAGAAAGCTGCTTGCCCATAGCCGCCGAAGCCCCCTCTACATCATCGGGATGGATCTTTGTTATCCAGGATTCCATTATATCCGGGAAGTCATATGATCCGGTATATCCCAGAATTTGCTTAAACTGATCTGAAAAAACCATCGGTGACTCAGGATCACTGATATCATACTTTGTCAGATCCATACTCCACGTGCCCTCAAGCATCATGGTATCTACTGCCATCTGCCTTCTCTGGGTAACTTCAAATTCTTCTGCTGTAAGCCTCTGTTCATCTATATCCGTAAAAGTACCGATAAATACTATAGGCATTCCGTTTGGCTTTCTGATACACTCGCCGGCAGCATGAAACCATCTGTATTCACCGGACTTCGTAAGAAGTCTGTAATCTATGTCATATTTTGTTCGATTGGTCTTATCTGCAGCAGCTGCTCCATACGCAGCGAAAACAGTTTCTACCTCATCGGGATGTATAAGTCCTCCAAGGGCCTGAATATCATCGGGAAGCTCTGCTCTTGAATAACCGAGCATACGACGAAACTCATCGGAATATACTGCTCTTTCATTTTCACCATTTTCATTGTAGTAAGATGTCCAAATACCAAGATGAGTGCTGTTATTTACTGATTCAAGAAGACTCTCCGAAAGTTTTATCTTTGCTTCTTTTTCCGCAAGCTGTGTTTCCAGCTCCTCAATCCGTTGTCTTAAAACAGAATCCTCTGCTGCCTGTTTTTTTCGACCAAATGCCATAATCAAACTCCTCCCAATAACCCTTTAATAAATCTACGCAGAGCGTTAATACCGTAATGACAGTCAGAAAATATGTGCAAAAAATCAAGTTGTTTTACTGCCCCCTTTTATATCACTCATATAAAATAATATTACCACTTTAATTATATATGCGCAACAATTCATAAAGCTAAATACCACCTAAAACACAGCCTTTTCGGCTTGTTTATGTCCGAATCCGTATTTATTTCCGTTTGATCTCGGATTCACGGAAAATTCAGGATTGATATAATAACATTTTTCTAAATCAAAAAACCGGACAGGATCAAAACCCTGTCCGGTAAATCTGTATTTAAGTCAAGTGCGTTGTCCCCACCTATGCTTCGTATGGAAGAGGCAACATCTGCATACAAGATGTATATATTACAATGTAAACTTGCTGACAAATGTCTGAAGCTCTTGTGCTTCCTTTGCAAGCTGATCACTCGCCTCAGCGATCTCATGAGCGGAAGCTGTCTGCTCTTCACTGGCAGCAGAAACATTTCCTGTCTCCTCCGCAACATCACGACTCATATCAGCGATCCTGTTAATAGCATCTTTGATACGTTCGGTTCCGCTTGTAAGATGATCAACGATCTGATTCATATGATCAGCCTGTTCAGAAACATCCGAAACCATGTTGACGATCTCGTTAAATGTACTTCCCGACTGTCCGACCACATCAGATCCGCTCTTAACATTTGCAAGTCCTGTAGCCATAGCGTTTACAGCTTCATCAGACTTAGCCTGAATAGAATTGATAAGATCTGTGATCTGTCCTGCTGCATCATTTGACTGATCTGCAAGCTTTCTGATCTCATCTGCAACAACCGCAAATCCCTTACCGGCTTCTCCTGCTCTTGCAGCCTCTATAGAAGCATTGAGTGAAAGCAGGTTGGTCTGAGCAGCTATATCTGAAATCGTATCAACGATAGAACCTATTGTCTTAAGCTGTCCGCCGAGTGACTCTACAACATCTGAGGTTGCGGATACAGATTCCTGGATCTTCTCCATCTCACCCATTGCCTGATTAATGTCATCACTACCTGTTGTTGCTGCTGTATTGGTAGCCTTTATAGCTTCGCCGAATCTACCTATAGTCTTATAGAATTCATCCATCTGCTCGGAGAATTCACTGACTTCCGTACTTGCCTCATCAACAACACGCATCTGATCTGTACAGGAACCTGCGACATTTGTACAACTTTCAGCAACCATCTCACTGGCATCTGCAGCCTGTCCTGCTGAAGCTGTCAACTCTTCGGAAGCACTTGCAACATACGATGTGGTATTGGAGATCTTCTCCATAAGCTCTCTGATACTGCTGTGGAGTATATTCTCCGCTTCGTTCATAGTACCAATCTCGGAACGGTCTTTTTCAAGACTCTTTTGTTCCTTACTTACCTGTTCATTAACCCTAAAGTCACCGGATGCCATTCTCTGGATCTCTGCTGTGATATACTTAATGGGATTGGCAATCCTACCGCCTATGATAAACGCAACAAATACCAGTATACCAAGAAGAATGATCATAAAGATTATCGACTGAATGATCTGTGCCCTTACAGAAGCATCCGCAGCATCTTTGTATTCTTTTTCAAGATTATCAATGTAATCGATCCAAACACCGGTTCCGATAACCCAATCATAAGGTTCATATAAAAGAGAATAACTCATCTTGGGAAGCGGCTCTGTCTCATTGGGTTTTGCAAATGAGAAATATGCATATCCGCCGCCTTCCTTAAGTCCTGCTCCTATGATTTCCTGAATGTATTTAACTCCGTTAGGATCAACCGAATCCCAACGTGACTTACCTTCGGTATCTCTTCCGAGAAGAACTACATTGACACCATCCGATGTATCGATCCAAAAATAACCTGCTCCTTCGTCATAACGAAGTTCACGAACGATGTCAGCAACCTGCTTTTTTGCTTCTTCTTCTGTCATCTTACCTGCAAGCTGCATCTCATGATACTGATCAATAAGTGACCATACAATATCTACTTCATGTTTCAGTTCTGCCTGGATGTCTCCCATCAGCCTGTCTCTGTAAGCCGCTGTTTGTTCCTCGTTGGATCTTAGCGTATTATAGATGGAAAATCCTTCCAATCCAATAGCTGTGACAAGTGCTATTATTACGATAACCGCAACAAGAAGCACCTTAATTGAAAGCCCCTTTTTTTGTTTCATAACTCGCCCTCCTAATGTGGTACATAAATAACATCAATATTATATTATCAACCGTTTAATTTGTCCATATACAATTATAATTTTTCATTAATTTTTATGCACAATGTACCATGTTATAATAATCTCTTCCCAACAGCTCCGGTATACACATTTTGGGATGACCAAAATTATTGGTTACAGGATGATTTTGTTTATATATTGACAACCATAACATAGTATAGTAAAATGGCTTTTGTTAGCGGTGGCTAACAGTTGAGTAAATCATGTGAGTTCCTCCTTTTGAAATCCCTGCCTGCAGGCAAGATTTTGAAAGGGGGATTCTTCTATCTTGTCATTAAATTTTCAGATTACTTTGTAAGGTTCCTGACCCACTTATATTTTCTAAAACGAAGCATCACCCAGGGTATCTTACCCACCTCATCAAGGCAGGTGCAGGCATAAACCAAAAGAACCGGCCAGTTGAATTTAAATGCACCAAGAAGTGCAAGCGGAATTGCAATACCCCACATGCATACAGCAAGCGAATACATGTCAAATAATGTATCCCCTCCTCCATCCATTATACCGTTGATAACTACGGTGTTGACACATCTTCCAATCATATAAACAGCCATGATCACCATCATTCCTTTAAGATAACCCTGGGCTGTCTCTGTCAAAATAACAAATTTTACGATCACAGGTGTTATTGCAAGGATAAATGCGGTGGATGCTATTCCTATCACCCATGAAATATTTTTTAATTTGATACCGTAAGCCTTTCCTCTTTCCAGGTTTCCGGCTCCAAGTTCATTTCCCACCATTATTCCTGCTGCACTTCCTATACCGTTACATGCACAGCACACCAGATCACGAACAACAGCTGATACTGAATTGGCTGCAGCTGCATCCACTCCCATGTGTCCCATTATCGCAGTATAGGATGTGAAACCTACTCCCCAAAACAGGCAGCCGCCCATAAGAGGCAGACACTGTCTGCCGAAATCCCGTATAAGCTGCCCCTCTATCCTGAAAAATCCCCGGATCTTCGGCTTGATATAGTTCTCTTTTGCCGAAAGTAAAATGCAAAGCCCAAGTTCAAATGCTCTTGATACCGTAGTTGCAAAAGCTGCTCCCCGGGCATTCATCTGCGGCATTCCAAGCAGTCCGAAAATAAATACGGCATTAAGGATAATATTTAAAATAACCGCTCCTGACGATATCCAGGCACAGGGTTTTACCTTATCGGTAACCTTCATTATCGCAAGATAACATTGAGAAATGCCCGTCAAAAGATATGACCATCCGGCTATCCTTAAATAAGAACTCCCTATCTCAATAAGCATTGCATCGCTTGCAAATATCCCCATTAACATCTCGGGTATCAATTCACACGCCGCAAAAAATACAAACGACGTCATTCCCGAAAAGATCAGCATCAGATTAAACAGTCTTTTAAGAGTATCCCTGTCACCTTTTCCCCAATACTGGGCTCCCAAAATTGTTCCCGCTCCCGTAACGGAAGTAATGATCATATTCTGTACAAACTGTATCTGGGTTGCAAGAGATACTGCAGTCATCTGCTCCTGTGCCACACGCCCAAGCATAAGCGCATCCGCCGCTGCCACAAGCGCAAGCATAAGACTTTGAAACATAAATGGCAGAGAAAGCCAACGGAGTTTATCATAAAATTTCTTATTGTCTATTATTTCCATAAAATCCTCTCGTCATCACATATTTATCCGGCCGTCTGACTTCCGGAAAGCCACGCCTTATAACTCCCGGTCCATAGCGGTCAATCTGTCGACCTAAGAACATCATCAAGAATTTTTAAATCCTCCTCTGTAGTAGACCAGCTTGTGGCAAATCTTACTACCGTATGGGTCTCGTCATACTTTTCCCAATAGCTGAAGGCCACTCTTTCCTGCATCTTTTTCATTCTTTCATTATCAAGTATCACAAACTGCTGATTGGTAGGTGAGTCGATGTAGAACTTCAATCCGTGGTCAACGAAAATTTTCTTCATCCGCTCAGCCATATCGATCGCAAATCTCCCGATCTTATAATAAAGATCATCGGTAAAAAGAGCATCAAACTGTACGCCCAGCAATCTGCCTTTTGCAAGCAGAGCACCGCGTTTTTTTACGGAAGTCAAAAAATGTTTGGGCTTATTATTCTTGGTAAAAACCACAGCTTCTCCGCAAAGCGCACCGACTTTGGTCCCACCAATGTAAAAAACATCGGTAAGATCGGCAATATCCTTTAATGACAAGTCCGATTCTTTACTCATCAAACCGTAACCAAGTCTCGCCCCATCCATAAACAATGGGATCTCATATTGGTGACATATTCCGGATATACTCTCCAACTCACTTTTCGTATACAAAGTTCCGTATTCGGTGGGATGTGATATATATACCATTCCCGGAAACGTCATATGTTCATGATTGTCGTCGGCATAAAAATCCGTCAAATACTTTTCCAACTCCTGCGGTATTATCTTACCGTTTTCCTCTTTTACCAAAAGGACCTCATGCCCTGTGTACTCTATAGCTCCTGCTTCATGTACACTTATATGGCCTGTATCAGCCGCCACAACGCCCTCATAATCGGAGAGCATTGCTGAAATAACAACTGCATTTGTCTGGGTTCCCCCGGCAAGAAATTCGACCTGTACATCCGGCTTTCCCACCGCTGACTTTATCTTCTCTTTTGCATTTTCGCAATAAATGTCAGCACCGTATCCGGACAGACTTTCAAGATTTGTTTCGACAAGCCTTTTTAACACCAAAGGATGTGCTCCCGCTATATAATCACTTTCAAAAGAAGTCATAATTTCTCCTACTATTTCTGTTTTATTCTTATCTCGCTCGCATTCAAAGTACCGCGTTTACGCACAATCGAAGCTTTATCAGACTGAGTTAAAAAAGTCGGGACGCTGTGATCCCGACTTTTACCTTATTGTTTATAAAACATTTTTCATATTATTTCAAGTCTAAATTCTGAAATTTATTGTTTGTTAACCTCTTCAC
>JAILKW010000318.1 GCA_024693455.1 Lachnospiraceae bacterium | reverse complement strand
GGGAGAAAAAAATCTGGATGCTTTTAAGCAATTTTACAGCAAAGAAAAGAGCCGTCGACAGCTGATGAAAATGGTCGGAACCTCGGCTTATCAGATAGAACAGGACAGGGATTCCAACTACAGCAGCCGCCTCATAGAAGGTGTTGTTTCGGCCGGAGCATTTATTGATCTTGCGCATAAGTACAATACGACGGCCGGTATCCTGACAGTGGCTTTATATATAGAGTCGGTTATAGGGATAATGAGTGTAAGAGAAAAAAGAAAGCCGGTAGTTATTTCCGTACCGGTTAATCTCCGTCAGTATTTTCCCTCTGAGACTACAAGGAATTTCTTCGGGGTTATAAATGTCGTTTTTCGAACAGAAGATTATGACGGAACCTTAGAAAGTATTTTATCGAAAGTAGGGGAATCATTTGAGAGCCAGTTGACTGAGGACAATCTCAGGGATACGATGAACGGTTATTCCGGTTTTTCGCAGAACCTTGCGATCAAGGTTATCCCGCTTTTTGTAAAAGATCCTGTGATAAATATTATTTCACGTTTTGCTCAAAAAGGAACTACGGCCACTATGTCAAATCTTGGCAGAATAGTTATGCCAAAAGAACTTGAACAATATATACTTCAGTTTTCTGCCTTTATGGCAACTCCGAACATGCAGATCTGTGTGTCTACATTTGGAGACAGGATGGTTTTCGGGGCTGTATCTGCGTATCAGGAGCATTTTGTGCTGGTGAACTTTTTCAGGGGACTTACCAAAAGGGGCATAGATGTGGAGATAGCAACCAATGATAACGATGGCAGTCCCGATTCTCACAAAAGACGTGTGATCGGGAAAAAAGAAAAACGCAGGAAAGGAAAAAAATCCGGATCCGAAAAGGGAAAGAAGGAAGAAGATGCAAAAATGCAATAAATGCCGGATAACGATTCGGGGCGAGAAGAGAAGTTGTCCCTTATGCGGCGGCAGAATAGAGGGAGAAGCCGAAAATCCGGCATTTCCGGTTCTTGAAAGAAAAGCGGTTACAACATCGGTTTTTATTAAGATGTGTCTGTTTATTGCCGTGGTATCAGAGATAACACTCGGAGCAATAACCGTTCTTAACATGGATCTGTTTTTCGCGACTGGAATAGCCGCCGTATCAATACTTTTTGTGTTGGCGGACATTTTCATATCGGCCTATTACAGGGGGAATGTTATAAAGCTTGTTACCCTTCAAACTTATCTGATAATGTTTGCTGTATACGATATTGACAGACATTTTTCAGGGAGGAGATGGAGCCTTCAGTATGTGATACCTTTTTTGTTTATCATACTGATGCTCGTTACCGTGATAATAGGTAAATCCGAGGGGCTATTGGTCAGGGATTATGTGATCTATATAATAGTCGATGTGGTTTTGGGAAGTCTTCAGATGATACATGTGATAAACGGTGTTAATGATTTCCCGATACCGGCGGTTATTTCAGCCGGATTTTTACTTATAATGGCTGCTTATATAACGATATTTAAATTTAACGACCTAAAAAACGCATCTATGAAATATCTTAATATGTGATATAACACTGAGTTTATCAGAAAGGAAGGATCATGACACAGTTTGATAAAAGAAACATTACTATGATGATGGATCTGTATGAGATGACCATGGCGAACGGTTATTTTGAAACAGGACAGAAGGACGAATGGGTTTCGTTCGATGTTTTTTACAGAAAAAATCCGGATAACGGCGGCTTTGCAATATTTGCGGGGCTGGAACAGGTGGTTGAATATATTGAAGGCCTGCATTTTGAAGAAGAAGATATCGAATATTTCAGAAGCCTCGGTTTATTCTCCGATAATTTCCTTGAATATCTTAAGGATTACAGATTCACAGGAGACATAGATGCGTTTGCGGAGGGTACGATCATGTATCCGTATGAACCGATCCTTACGGTCACAGCACCTCTTATCGATGCACAGATAATAGAAACAGCCATCCTTGCCCAGATCAATCATCAGTCCCTTGTTGCGACGAAAACCAGAAGGATCGTCCGTGCGGCAGCAGGCAGAGCTGTGTCCGATTTCGGAGCAAGAAGAGCTCACAATATGGATGCGGCAATTTACGGAGCAAGGGCGGCCTTTATCGGAGGTGTAGTGGGAACCGCTACCGTAAGTGCCGGTCAGCAATTTGATATACCGGTTTCCGGCACAATGGCTCATAGCTGGGTTATGTATTTTGAAGATGAATACACCGCATTCAAACGCTACGCAGAGATTTATCCGGATGCTGCGCTTTTCCTTGTGGATACCTATGATGTACTTCATTCCGGAGTTCCCAATGCCATCAAGGTAGCTAAGGAAGTTTTGGAACCGATGGGTAAAAAAATGATCGGGGTAAGACTTGATTCCGGAGATCTTGCCTATCTTTCCAAACAGGTCAGAAAGATGCTTGATGAGGCAGGATTTACAGACGCCAAGATAGTAGCCAGCAACAGCCTGGATGAGTTTACCATAACATCTATTTTGAATCAGGGAGGAAAGATAGATTCTTTCGGAGTAGGCGAGCGACTTATAACGGCAAAAAGCGATCCGGTATTCGGAGCCGTATATAAGATCTGCGAGGTTCAAAAGAACGGCGAATGCATTCCCAAGATCAAGGTTTCCGAGACCATAGAAAAAATAACAAATCCCGGAAGAAAGAGTGTGTACAGGATCTATGACAACACA
>JAILKW010000288.1 GCA_024693455.1 Lachnospiraceae bacterium | reverse complement strand
GTTAACAACCCTGAGCTTAAGGGATTTGTATGGTGTACAGAGGGAAGAGAGGGAGACGATTTCACACCCTAATTAAAGGTTGTATCAGTATCCCATATGAGATATAAAAATGCCGGTTTTCGAATCATTTGGTTCGAACCGGCATTTTCTGTATATCTAAGACGAGATGCCGCACCTCTAAGTAAAGTGTAGGCGTTGGCAGGAAACTTGTCTCTGGCGGAGATTGAAAATTCAGCGGGTTTGTTTTGTTGTCGGGCCTTCAAGATATTCCACCGGAAGACATATGAGAGGAGGCTTTACACTGTTGCTTTCACGCAGCAAAGTGTCAACGGCTACTTCTGCAAGATCGGCTATCGGCTGAGCTATGGAAGAGCAATATGGCTTTCCCGTTGCAAAATGTTTTATTCCGTCAAATCCGATGATCTGAATATCATTTGGAGCATATATATCATGTTCTGCAAGCATTTCCATGATTATGCATGCCAGACTGTCTGTTACACAAAACACCCCGTCAAAGTCGGCCTTTCCTTTTTTTATATGATCCGAAATATACTTTTTAAATGTAGGAACAGGATCTTCGGGATCATCCACACTTACTATGTCATAGTCGATATTATTATGGATACATCCGGCTTCAAATCCCGAGGCTCTTTTATTGGGTTCATTTATAAGAGGAGAACCGTTCCTGAAAAATACAAGCTTCCGGCATCCAAGTTCACAGAGCTTTTCGGCTGCAATAAGACCTCCGTTGTAGTTGTCGCTGGATATGCAGGGTATGCCCTGACTGAAGGGGCGGTCTATGGAAACAAAGGGGAGGCTTTCGTCTACAACAATATCCGGGCTGTAGGTCAAACCTATTATTCCGTCAACCTTATTCATTTGAACCATATTTATAAATTCCTGCTCAAGTCTGAAATCGTAATCAGTACAACATAAATACATTCTGTAATTTCTTTTTGAAAGAGCAAAATTTAATTCATGCGCAAGTTCACCAAAAAAAGGATTTGCAGTATTCGGAACGAGAACAGCAACGGTATAGGTTTTGCTGGCCTTAAGTCCCTGAGCGTAGCTGTTGATCCTGTAATCCAGTTTTTTGATCGCAGCTTCCACTTTTTTCTTATATTCATCACCGACCGGTTTACCGTTAATTACTTTAGATACCGTGCCAACGGCAACTCCCGCCTCTCTGGCAACATCCTTTACGGTAGGAACCATTCTTTCCTTTTGTTTCATTATAAGCCTCCGATATATAATTCCATGTAAACGCATTTAAGTCCCACAATGCCGCTTTTTTATCCAATTTCCGATTAGATTTATCTGATTATAATACAAAAAAACTAACTTGTAAAGTGAACGTTCACGAAACGTTTCATGTTCGTTAACTCTTACAAATAGCCCAGCTTTGTTCTGTAAAAACTCCACAAAATCAAGCTTATACACAGAAAATCTATTGACATATGATTCTCGCGGGTGTATAAAAAAATCACAGCACACGTGAAACGGTTCACAAACGAACCAAAGCATTCACAGCAAGGCATTATGAAAAGCATATAAATACCAAGTGTATTTGGAACGCGAACCGTTTCATAAAAAATAGTAAAGGAGTGAAATATGAAGGAGAAAACGATCACTAAAAAGAAACTCTCCGACCTGATCCGTGAAAACTGGCAATTATATCTGATGCTCCTTGTACCATTGGCACTTACCATCATATATAAGTATCTGCCAATGTGGGGAATTCAGATAGCATTCAGGGATTTTAAGGCGAGCAGAGGAATCTGGGGAAGTGAATGGGTTGGACTTGAATGGTTCAAACGTTTCTTTGCTTCTCCCAACTGCGTCAGGATGATCAAAAATACTTTCCTGTTAAGCTTCTACAGTTTGTTGTGGAGCTTCCCGATACCGATCATTCTTTCACTGATGTTAAATCAGCTCAGGTTTAAGAAACTTAAGACAACGGTACAGACAATTCTTTATGCACCGCATTTCATATCGATCATGGTTGTCTGTGGTATGCTTCACATTTTCCTGAGCCCGTCGGGAGGACTTATAAATCTTCTTCTCGGAACAAACATAGATTTCCTTTCAGAGGCATCAGCTTTCAGAACTATCTACATTGCTTCGGGAATCTGGCAGGATGCAGGCTGGGGAATCATAGTTTACATGGCAACTCTTTCGAGTGTGGATGCTTCTCTTTATGAGGCAGCAAAAATAGACGGAGCTTCAATGTTCCAAAGAATAATGAATATAGACTTGCCGGCTCTTGTACCGATGATAGTGCTTATGCTCATCATGAGTGCAGGAAATTTGATGAATATCGGTTTTGAAAAGGTTTGGCTGCTGCAGACAGATCTTAACAAAGCGACAAGTGATGTAATGGCAGTATATGTATACCAGCAAGGTATCGAACATGCCAAATACAGTTACGCAACTGCAGTAGGATTGTTTAATACGGTAATCAATATCATCTTGCTTGTTATAGTAAACAAACTTGTTAAGAGGGTATCTGATGATGTTCGCTTTGTATAGAAGGAGGAAGATATGGAAGCAAAAAAGAAAACCGGACTGTCGGACAAAGCGAGTGATGTGATCCTGGTCGTTATTTGTGTCGCCCTTGCAGTTATAGTTGCATATCCGCTGTTTTACGTACTTATAGCATCAGTGTCAAATCCCTATGATGTTTATGCTGGAAAAACATTTTTCCTTCCAAGCGGATTTACACTGGACGGATATAAAGCGGTCTTTGCGGATGACAATCTTTTCAGAGGCTTTGTGAACAGTGTTTTATATACGGTAATAGGAACGGTATTTTCAGTA
>JAILKW010000272.1 GCA_024693455.1 Lachnospiraceae bacterium | reverse complement strand
AGATGGCTTTTATTGTAGATCTCTCTAAGTAAAATATGGGTTTGCCTGGGATTTAAACTGTATTTTTTGTAGAAATTAATGCATTTATCGGATGCCGGATGAGTGTAGGTATTGATAAACTCTATTTTGTCCGTACTTTTGCAGGCTCCGTCCCACAATATGTGAAAGAGTTTGTTTGGGATATCAATTCTTCTTTTTTTGTATCTTGGCATGCAATCTCCTTTATGTTTCACGACTTTTATCAATCATGGCTATAAACCACATTATACGTGGTTAGAAATATTTGTCAAGAATAGTAAATATGTGATTTTATCTATATTAAATGTAATTTACTTCATAATCCGAGTTTCACATGATTGATAAAAGTCGTGAAACATAAAGGAGATTGCATGCCAAGATACAAAAAAAGAAGAGTTGATATCCCAAACAAGCTCTTTCATATATTATGGGACGGAGCCTGCAAAAGTACGGACAAAATAGAGTTTATCAATACATACACACATCCGGCATCCGATAAATGCATTAATTTCTACAAAAAATACAGTTTAAATCCCAGGCAAACCCATATTTTACTTAGAGAGATCTACAATAAAAGCCATCTTGACT
Organism: Lachnospiraceae bacterium; assembly: GCA_024693455.1. Lineage (GTDB taxonomy): Bacteria > Bacillota > Clostridia > Lachnospirales > Lachnospiraceae > Weimeria. Next base: position 2,799 of record JAILKW010000272.1, on the reverse strand, counting down.
TCAAAGCAATATTAAAGCTCACGGAACTTAGAAAAATAGACGTTTCCGACAATTTTTGCATACCTATAAGAACAGTGGAAGAGTGGTATACCGGCAAAAACCGCTGCCCTTCTTACATCAGGCTTATGATACTTCGTTCTAAAAACAAGATAAATCTGGGCAATTATATCCATCTAAAGACCGGATCCCACGTCTCTCCGGTGAAAAAATCCGTCATAAAGCATCATAGTCAAAAAGATATCGATAAGTTGTATGCTATACTAAAGGAACAAGAAGATAAAAGACAAAAACAGCTGAAAGAAGATAGTGAATATTTAGATAAGATTATTAAAATGCAGGAAATAAAGCATAAAAAGTAAAAAATAAAGGTCTTATTATAATTCAACTAACGAACTACGGAAAATTATACTTATTTCAACTAATCAGTAAATTTTTCCGTAGTTATATGGAATAGATAAATATATAAGGGGATTTTCAACAACATAAATTACTTTAATTGTTTAGCAATCGTCGAAATGCCCAAATTACGTTATCTTATGGGATCTGGGGCGGAAAGAAATACTTTTCAACACGGAAAAAACAACGATTTTTTAAGGAATAACGCACTTTTGAAAGCGGAAGAATATACTTATTTGATACTCAGCGATTAAGTATATCTTTCCGCTTTTTATAGTATATTTTTCGTTATTGGAAGTAGCGGAAATACGGGAAAGCGGAACTACGGAAAAATTTACTTACACCCTGAAACCCTCTGATAATAAGGGCTTTTGGAGTGATTTTTAGGATTAAAACGGAAAAATTTACTTATCGGGAGAAAAACCGGAAAACATGTGCTTGTTTTTCCGCAATTAATCTTTTTTCTAATTATATATAAGTAAATTTTTCCGTAGATGACATGAGTAAGTAAATCATTCCGCTTTGAATACGGCGATAAGTAAATCATTCCGCCGGTAGATTGCAAATAAAAGTAAAAGATTCCGTTTTTTACTTGCAAAAACGGAACGAATTACTTATAATGAGTTTTGTTAAAAAGTATTTTATTCCGCATTTGGAGGAAGAAATGAACCAATACGAACCATTAGAGAACTTGTCGTTGCAGAAGTCCAACTCACTTGTTTCCGCTAAATACAAGTCATCGCTGGTAGAGAATCAGATAATGGCGATAGCTTTGACCAGGATAGAAGTGAATGCGACGGAAGAGGGAGCACCTATAGTGGCTAAGCTTTGGCCGGGGGAGCTTAAGAGGCTGATCGGAGACCCGACTAATATATATAAGACACTTAAGAAAGTTTCCAAGACCATGACAGGCCATACTATGTTCCTTGAAGACGGGAAAGGCAATTTTAAGGCTTTTGCCGTTGTTAATAATGCAGATTACATAGATGGAGTGTTTACGGTTGAGTTCAATAAGAACTTAAGAGAGCATGTTCTTGGATTGGAGCGGAATTACACTTCCTTTGAGCTTGCGGTTCTGACCCAGTTTAAGAAGAACTCATCATTTCGTATATATGAGCTCTTAAAGAGTCATCTCTATAAGAGCAAACCTTCCGTTAATAATGGAAGGGTAGATGTTGAATATAATATTTCCGAGCTTAGATTTATGATAGGCCTTGCCAACGGTGATGATCCCAGCGTTAAAAACGCCATGGCAGGTATGGGTAATAACATTGACTGGGATGTTATGTACTCAAAGCTTGATAAAAAAGACAAAAAATATGAAACCTGGTTTGATTTCCAAAGGTATGTTATAAAGCCGGCCCAGGAAGAGCTGGAGGAGAAAAGCAATCTCAGGTTTGATTACGAAGGAGTACGTGAAGGCAGACGGATGGGAAGGATCCGTTTCTTTGTGTATCCCAATAATCCGATGAATAAAGAAGTTATCGATGAGCGACGTGAGTTTATTGATGAAGAAAAGGCCAAGACGGACAGGCAGTACGAGCTTCCGAGGGATCTTCCCGAATACAGGCCTTTATATGATGAATTTGTCGGACATAACGATATTTCCGCTGAGGATATGGATCTTCTTATAAAACAGTCAGGGTATGATACTGATCTTGTAAGGCTTGCTATTTCACAGGCGGATGAGCAAGCGGGTATTGACAATTATATAGGTTGGATCGTCGCATGTATCAAGGCGGGTGGTTACACTAAGACAGAGGTTGTTGAGGGCAGTCACGAGAAAGCTGTTGCATTCAAGAATCTTCATGATGCAGCCAATTCCGATGATACCAAAAAGAGAGTTTGGGAAAACACCAAGAAGAAAGAAGACTTTGAAATATTTCTTGCATATGAGGAAAGTGTCAAGCAGATTTCATTCATCGAGCTTGACGAGATCCTTGAACCTGCGGAATCCGTAGCTGAGTATATTGCATGGAGAAAGGCAGGTAAGCCGACAGCTTAACAGGGTGTTTCCATGGCAGATGAAAAGAAAAGCGTTATTACAAAAAGCAGGCGGTTTTATGAAAATTATGTACTGCCGCTGATAAACGATCGCTTCCGTGAGTACAGGGATCGGATAGCCGTCGGACTTGCAGGTGAAGGTTCGGATTGTTTTGGGTTTGACGATCTTATATCAAGGGATCATGATTTCGGAACCGGGGTCTGCCTTTGGGTGAGCGATGAAGATATGGGAAGATTCGGTTATCTGCTTTCCATAGCGTATAACGAGTTGGCAGACCGGTTTTCGGATGAGTATATTACCGACAGGATAAGGGAAAGAAGAGGCGTGATGAGGATTCACGACTTTTATTCCAATATTTTGGGAGTGGATTGTGATACCAAAGGCTGCACTATGTCACG
>JAILKW010000241.1 GCA_024693455.1 Lachnospiraceae bacterium | reverse complement strand
TTTTCGTACATGTCATTATTATATCTGCTGTAAAAACTGCAGGCTTGCTGCATAAGCCTGGTAGCATTGGGATCACTTATGTTATCAGGTATTATGTAGTTGACGTATGGCGCTTTTATCACCTTATCTTTTTTGCTCAATTGATCACCTGCTTATTTTATATTTATACTTCATAAATATTATACCGCCAGTGATCAAGAAAAAAAATATCTCTTAGTGATTTATAAGAATTTTTTTCAAAAATCCTCCATTCTTCTATATCTGGACATCTATAGAGCCTGTTTCCGCTCCCGCTGATGATGGCACTGCGATGTCCGCTCCCGCTGTTATAACTGCCGGAGCCACACTGCCTGAAGCATTTACGGCGGTTCCTGCGGGCATACTTGCACCCTTTTCCAGCTGATGTTTTATCATTCCCTTTAAATAATCCATGTCAGCCTTCATAATGGCCTTATTTTCCTCTGCCCTGTGTTTTCGTTTCAGCTCTTCAAGGTCTTCCTTACTCATATGCGGATCAATGACTTCCATAAGATCCAGCATCTCCATACTCTCTTCAAGCTCCTTTAATTCATCCTCCCCAAGCTGTGCTATCATGCTGTTAAGATCAGCCATCATTTCATCCGTAATCTGCTTATTCTTTTCCTTTTGCTCCTCTAGGGCATCGTGGAGTATTTCTTCCCGTTCATTAAAAATTTCATCAGCCCGCTCCGAGAGCTTTTCCTCCTCAGCGGCAATAATTGCGTTTTTCATGTCCCCGGCTGCCTCTTCCATCTTATCCCGGTTTTCATCCCTTCTTTGGGTATTTACAACCAATTCTTCCAGTTCAAGATGATATTTTTTCTTACGGGCAGCCATTTCCATGCGTTTTGCATGTGTCAGCGCAAGCTGGAGTTCCTCGGGATCTCCGTCACCGTCGGCTATTTTTCTTTTTATATCCAGAACGTTCCTTTTTGCACTGATCACGGCCTCTCCCGCACTGACGGAATTTTTTGCCCTCTGTATCTTTGTTGCGACCTCTTTATAGTTATACTTTACGGATTTTTTGCTTTTTTCTGCCTTATCACTTTCCGGAGATCCGGATAATTCCAAAAAACCGTTCATCTTATCCTTTGAAGTTGACGAATATGCATTTTGATCTTTTTTCGGGGTTTCCTTGAGCTGGCGTATAAGATAACGCATCTGTTTGGAAAGGGAGGATCTTTCATCTGTATCTCCCCTTTGAGATGGTCTTTGCAGGGTCGCAAAGCTGTTAGCTGATCTGTCTTTAACTGGCATCAGTCTTCCTGCAGTATTACCATACATGCCGGCATCATGGCCGGATGAAAACAGCCCGTGCACAGTACCGTTCATTTCGCGGTTTATCACCGTATTCCGATATGCAGCTATACCAAATATTCCTGCCATATCTTTCCACCTCCCTGTAGAATAACGCCGTTATCCTTAACGGCTCAAAATCAGACAGACTTACCTGTTTTGTATATCGGCATACCGATCCATTTTAACAACCCTTGGTGACAAAGGGGACGGTTCTTTTTGTCACGCTTTTATGTGACAAAGGGGACGGTTCTTTTTGTCACATCATTTTGGATTGATTATTTTATCACCAACGACCCAGTAATCACATATACCTGCTCCTTCGGCAACTGTATGTTCTCTTATAAGCTTTGAATGCATCATCGCCATTGTTACATGATCGATGTCGCAAAGCACGGGATTGATCTCTTCGTATCCATATTTATTGCAAAATGAAGCGATCGGACAATGAGTAAAATGATAATAGAATCCATCTTTATGAAGCGATTCATCAAAATTAAAATCCCATGTATTGCTGTCTTCAGGGTGTCCGGATGCCCAATCCGCATTTTTTTTCATCATTTTTCCAAAAGACTTTATACCTTTTTCGGTGTTTAAATCTATACTGCCTGCAAAAGCTTTCATCAACTTCCAATCAAGCGCTATTTTCATAACCCTGCTCATCTGATCCGGTGTGATCTTACGATCAGATGCCAGCCAGACAGAAATTATCACAAAAGACATCGTTATATTGGATGCCATCGGATTATTATCACTTATCCCTTCCATCTTTGATAAGAGTTCCTTGTAAATAGGTTTAGCTTTCCTGAACAGATTTTCTATATCTCCCGCCGGCCAGCATACCGGCAGGCCTTTTTTCATCCTGTTCTTCATAAAATGCCATATGACAGATTTATATTTCATTGTTCATCTCTCCTTTTTCACACATAGGGTTTTTCCATAAACTCACTTGCTGCCTTCTGCTCAGCTTTCCTGTACTTTTTTGCCAAATAGTTTCCGTTCACGAAGCTTGTCAAACATTCTGATAGCCGGGTCACGTTATTTGACTCATTTCTTTCATATTGCTATATTTTCCGACCTATTGTTTACGCTTCCAGGGTATACACCTGTTTACTTTTTTAAGATATAATGCATACCGGTCACCATAGAGATCTAGAAGCCACTTCTCCTCTGTTCTTTTTAATGCAATAGTCAAAATGATCCAGTTGATCAGCGGCACCGATATAAGCCATACATTACACCACATCAAAACGATCCCGCTTATCAATATCCACCAGCCACTGTACATGGGATTTCTTACCCAACCATAAATACCATCCGTTTTCAGCTGATTATCCGCTATATTTTCATCCATACCGGAGCGCAAAGCTCCCATGTACCAGATAAATACTCCCAATAAGATAAGCAGCACGCCTCCTATACGAAAGATATATTTCCATACCCCCGCCACAGATCCCGATTTAAGGATATTTCCGGATAATAAAATCCCCAAAAGCGACACCACCGCCATTGCAATGACGATTACAGGCCCTACGCCGTATAGTGGAAGCTTCTGACCCTCTTTTACAAAATTTTTCATGATCATGCCCTCCTTGTCTCTGCCGATCATATTATCAACCATTTGAGTTAGATTATACTAACACGCTGTTTGAAAAACAAGATGTGACAAAGGGGACGGTTCTTTTTGTCACAAATATATAAAATAGATATGTTAAGTACATCTATTGTATGCATTATGTAAACTTATGTGACAAAAAGAACCGTCCCCTTTGTCACACTTGACAATATTGTATTATTGTATTACTCTTTTAGTACAATAACACAAAAAAGGAGGAAATGATATGGCATGGAAGCTGGAAGATGACAGACCAATTTACGTGCAAGTGGTAGAGATCATGCGCAATCGCATCATTGCCGGGCAATACAGTCCCGGGGACCGTCTGCCAAGTGTAAGAGACCTTGCCCTCGAAGCCGGAGCCAACCCCAATACTATACAACGTGCTTTCAGGATGCTCGAGGATATGGGACTGGTTACAACAAACCGAACAAACGGCAAGAC
>JAILKW010000229.1 GCA_024693455.1 Lachnospiraceae bacterium | reverse complement strand
GATTGGACGAAATATAAAGAGTATGGTCTAAAATATAAGTTTTACCTGATTTAAAAATGTATTTTCCGCTCTTATCCAGTTCGCTTTGAATATCACGGACAGATATTTCTGTGGTCTTTACTTTATTTTCAACCTCTTCTGTTTCGTTAGCTTCAGTTCCTGCACTTTCATCCTCATTAGCCTCTGAATTTTCTTCCGAGTCATAATCTTCATAGTCCTCCGCATAAACCGTAGCTGTAAAAGCAGAAACTCCTGCAGATGCGATCATGGCAGATGAGAGAATAGCCGCCCAAATCTTTTTAAACTTCATCTTTTAATCCCTTCTGTAAATGTCCATTGAAAAACCGTCTCTTAATACCGCCTTCATTGCATGAGGCACACGGTCTTCTTCCGGAGGCAATTTCATGAAATCTCCATAGATCCCGCCTAAGTATTCCTCCCACATAACCGTTCCACGTACCTTCATGTCTTCAAAATCCATCTCTTTACATTCTGTGTTTTTTGTAACACTTTCTCCCGGTCCGTATAATCCGGAAGCCGCGATTCCAACATGTGAAGACTTGTCAAAATCATATCTTTTGGATTCAAAAAGGATCAGTTTTTTCCATACCCTCCATGAAAGGACACAAAAAACCGGTTGCATAACTTTCTTGACCAGCCTTCGAAATTTGGTTGTTCCGTTATTGGGATCGGCCAACGACATATAAAGCATCGTCCTGTAAAAATCCAGCTTTTTAAAATGCCATCTTAAAGTGCTTTGCTTTTCAGGCATTCCGTCAACCGGAAGTATATCGATCCAAAGTCCGTCACGTGAATCTTCTTTTTTGTATTCAAAGTCAACAGATATCCTGTCGTCGTACATCTTTGCGATGGGAAGCGGCCACTTAGGATCATGCTCACTTATGAAATGAATATGACCGTCATCAAGAGTCCTGTTTCTTGTTATCCTGCAGAACCTCTCGTAATCCGGTCTGGGAATACCCACATCTATATCATCATCCCAGGGGATAAATCCCTTATGCCTTATTGCTCCAAGCAAAGATCCTCCGGCAAGAGAATATCTGATATCCAGCTTATTGCAAAGATCATCAAACTTCTCAAGCATATATAAAAGAGCCTGCTTTATCTCGTCATTGGTAAGATCCTTTTCGATTCCAACCTTACGTGCAGTGACTACATGACGATCCTTCTGCTCCGACTTTGGAGGCAATTTCATATAATCTCCGTATATGCCTTTTAAATACTCATCGTAGCATGAGGGAGCAGGAAATAGTCTTCCTTCAAAACTAACCTTCGTTTCCGGAAAGGCCTTTTCCTTTTCATACCTTTCTCCGACTCCGTAAAGACCATTCGTAACAACTCCCATATATCTGCATTCGGAATAAGGGTATTTCAGCGCGATCTTTTCCATTATCTTAACTAATCTTGCTCTTCCCACGAGTTTGGCAAACATTACCTTGGGAGTTTTTAAAACAGCTCTTGCAAAAGTGGTCCCGTGAAACATCTTTGCCTTTGAGGCGGTCGTAAGATCCCTAAGAATATCCATTGTTGTCATAAGCACGGATGACATTAACCTGCCATCCGGAAACCCGTCTATCGGGATGACGTCAAGGAAAAGATTTTTCACCCTGTCCTTTTCGTCAAGGAACTCCATCTTAGGTCTTTCCAAAACTATTTCTTTATTTAAAAGTTCGGAAAATGGCAGGTCGAAATCTCCCTCTCTTGACGATATGACATATAAATTTTCCGCTACGGACTCTGACCTTACAAGATCAAGGAATCTCTCATAATCATCTCTTGGCATTCCAACATCTATATCATCATCCCAGGGGATAAATCCTTTATGTCTTACCGCTCCAAGTAAAGTCCCGCCTATAAGAAAATATTTAAGATCATGCTGCGTGCAATAATCATCAAAAGCACACAGCATGGAAAACAATTCATTTTGAATATCTTTTTTAGTAAGTAGATTTTTCATTTTATTATGAACTTTATGAGACCCGATACTCCCCATACGATAATATTTCTGATTCTTGTAAAAAAGGGAAGTCCCAGATAATCTCTGTAAAACTTATATTGTACTTTTATCAATTTTACCTTATTGCCTGTTGTTGAACCCGAAAGAACTCTGTATCTTGCAAGTCTTTTGGGATTGCCGTATGCTGCATTCTCAAGTTTTACTATATCAAGCCAATACGCATAATCATCTCTAAGACTTTTTAATTCTTCTCTTAAATAGATCTTTCCGTACTTCTCAGAGTCGTAAAGCCCTGTAAGACAGCCTATATAATTCATTATGCACATATCTGTGTATGTGATCATTTTAGGCGCCTTTACTTCTCTTCCCGTAAGTACTCCGTTTTCATCAATATACCTGTATGAAGAATAGACACAGACACAATCCTTTTCCTTCATAAGTTTAAGTTGCTCTTCTAAAAAATTTTTTTCCCAAAGATCGTCCGCATCAAGAAGTGCGATATACCTTCCCTGCGCCCTTTTTAATCCGTTATTTCTTGCAGCTGCGGATCCACCGTTTTGCTGCGAAAAGGCTTTTATCCTGCCATCTTTTTCACTGTAATTTTGGGCAATTTCATAGGAGTCATCTGAAGAACCGTCATCAATTATTATCATTTCCCAATCCGTATATGTTTGTCTGATAACGGACTCTATTGTTTCCGAAAGATATTTACTTCCGTTATATACCGGTGTTATTATCGATACCATTTTCACCATCCACTTTCACAGACATTTGTGCTTTTTTCTTTTGGTTTTCCTCAACCCTCTTGATACCCTCTTCAAACTTTTCTCTTTGAGCTTCCGGAACCTCCATGACATCAAAGATCTCATCCAGGGAAAGATTGTGATTTTTCATCAAAAGATAAGCATCTCTGTGTCTTACTTTACGCCTTACCTTTCTTGTCTTTCTCATGTTTTTGGCTTTTTTCTTTAATACTTCCTCATCACCCGCTATCAGTTCCTGATAGATCGCAGCAACATCTTCTATGTCACCAAAAGCTTTAAGCTCTCCGTGATCGAGTATCATAGCCTTATTGCAGATACGTTTAACCTGTTCAAGAGAATGGGAAACAAAAAGCACCGTCACATCCCCTTCAAACATTTCCTTGATCCTTGCTTCGCTTTTTTTTCTGAATTTGGCATCTCCGACAGAAAGCACCTCATCCAGAATCAGAATGTCGGGATCAACTGCCGTACAAATGGAAAAACCGAGCCTCGACCTCATACCCGAAGAATAGTTTTTTACCGGAACATCCACGAACTGACCAAGCTCTGCAAACTCTACGATATCATCAAATTTTTGATCTATAAATTCTTTTTTATAACCGAGCACGGCGCCATAGAGATAGATGTTTTCTCTTGCTGTATATTCTTTATCAAAGCCTGCTCCGAGCTCGAGAAGAGGCGCTATTTTTCCTTTTCTTGTTACAACACCCTCGGTCGGTTTATAAACTCCGGCCAAAGCTTTTAAAAGGGTGCTTTTTCCTGCTCCGTTAAGTCCGAGAATCCCCACTCTGTCTCCGGGATGAAGCTTAAAGCTAATGTCTTTTAAAGCCCAAAATTCTCCTTCTTTTCGTTTGTCCGTATGCCTGAATAGATTAATAAAAACCTCTTTAATGCTGTCATGCTTCTCCTGATTAAGATTAAATTTCATTGAAACATGTGATGCCTCAAGAGTAACTCTTTTTTTATTCTTTGCCATTTCACAACTCCGTTATAATATCCGTTCTGATTTATCTAAGATTTTCATGATATTTTAATCTGTTACAGATAAAGTATAAAATCATCCTGTTTCTTTTTAAACAACACAACTCCGAAAACAAGCATAATAACCGCTACCACAAGGGGATATATATACTCCCAGGCCGTCACGTAATACCCAAGCATTCCGCCCCTCATCTGGTGGATTATACAGTAAAGCGGATTGTACATCAGTATCCAGTCAAAACCGCTTTTTTCAAGTCTGTCTACCGGATAAAATATGGCGCTCATGTACATGATTATCATGGTAATGACATTCCAAAGATATTCGGCATCTCTGAAAAACACATCAAGGACAGATAAGATAAGTCCCACTCCCACAACGAGGATGAACAGCTCTATAAGTGCCGGCAAAACCTGCCATATCAAAAGTGTGGGTGCCTGTCCGGCGTAAATCATAACAGGTATAAGTACTATCAATGAAATGAGAAAAATAATATAGTTGAATATAATGTTTGAAAGTGGATACAGATATTTTGGCAGATATACTTTTTTTATCATGCTTGAATTGCGCCTAACTTCCTTGCAGGCTCCCTTAGTTCCGTTTGAGAAAAACGAAAAGAGTAAGCGTCCGCACATGATGTATACCGGGAACTGCGGATCGCTGGATCTGTTAAATAAGGTACCGAATACAACGACAAGAACCGCTGTTGTCATCAGCGGTTCTATGAGTGACCATATCACACCTAAATATGACTTACGATACTTAAGTCTTATTCCTTTTAATACAAGCTCCTTAAGTAAAAATCTATATCTCCAAAAATCTTTTAAATTCTGATTCATTGTGCTGTTTTTTCTCCTTTATCAAGGCCTTCTGTAGCCTCTTTTTGAAAGATAACACGAAGTGTAAGAAGTATTAAGTGAAGATCCAAAAGGATTGATGCCTTCTGTACATATATCATGTCAAACTTAAGCTTATCGTAGGT
>JAILKW010000212.1 GCA_024693455.1 Lachnospiraceae bacterium | reverse complement strand
GCGGGCAGCGTCAAGGACAGAACAGCGATGTCTATGATAGAGGATGCGGAAAGCAGGGGTATCTTAAAAGAGGGTTCTGTCATAATAGAGCCTACTTCCGGGAATACAGGTATCGGACTTGCAGCAATAGCTGCAACAAAGGGTTATCGTATGATACTTACAATGCCTGATACCATGAGCATGGAAAGAAGAAATATCATTAAAGCTTATGGCGCAGAAATAGTTTTGACGGAGGGATCAAAGGGGATGAGCGGTGCAATAGAAAAAGCCGAGGAACTTGCTAAAGAGATTCCAAACAGTTTCATTCCCGGACAGTTTGATAATCCGGCAAACACAAAGATCCATAAAGAAACTACAGGACCGGAGATATGGAGAGATACAGATGGGAAGGTTGATATATTTATAGCCGGTGTAGGAACGGGCGGTACTTTAACCGGAATAGGAGAGTATCTTAAGGAACAAAATCCTTCTATTAAAATAGTGGCACTTGAACCGGAGGATTCACCCGTCTTATCAGAGGGAAGGAGCGGAAGCCATACCATTCAGGGGATAGGAGCTAACTTTGTGCCCGGGATACTTAATACAAAGATTTATGATGAGATCTTTAAAGCGCCGGGACAGGCCGCTTTTGATACGGCCAGGCTTCTTACGAGAAAGGAAGGGATATCCGTTGGTATTTCTTCGGGAGCTGCATTATATGGCGCGATAGAACTGGCAAAAAGACCGGAAAATAAAGGGAAGGTGATAGTCGCTTTGCTGCCGGATAGTGGAGACAGATATTATTCAACAGCTCTTTTTAAAAGTGAGGTTTAACTCAGTTGCTCCGGATTGCAAAAATTCTTGCAGTTAAATTAAGCAAAATATTGCAATGATCTTATAGACAAATATATAATGAGAGTATATTACGCTAAGGAGTGTGTATACTCTTATTTTTGTGTAGATGATAAAGAGAAGGTAAAGCTGTCAGACCATAAATAATCATGGTGGAGAGGTAAATAATATGCGGGAAAAATTTGAAAAAAATAAGATCCAAAGGTCAATTTCACAGGGAGAAATTGAGCGGGAGAAAGATTTATTTGAGCAAAGAGCATATTCAGCTCCAGAGCCTTTTTTTCTGGATGACGAGGTCGAAAGGAATGCGAGGCTGGAGAATGTAAATAAGAGAATTTTGGGAGGAATGCCGGAGGCACTTCCTGAATCACTTGAGCATGCTATACGGAAAAAAGAAGAAAAGATAGGTGACGTTGAAGAAGGAATACAAGAGAAAGAAGAGAAGATCGACGAGAAAAAGGCGACTAAGCTTAAAATATCTGAACTTAGGGAATCAATGGACAAAGCCGAGTATTCTTTGGTGCGTGGTAAAAAGCTTACCGGATGGCGTACGAAAAAAAGGCATTCAAAAATCATGGAGAAGGTACTGGATTCTGTCAGAGAACTGGAGAAAATACTTGATAATGATATTGTTCCGGATAATCTGGAGTCGGATATAAATCGGTTGCATGAGCTTTACCAGAATATTAGTTTGTCCGCGCATGACTATTGCAGAATACGTTCAGGAGCATTAACCGACGAGGGGAAAGCACGTTATAAGATGGTCCTTATGATAGGGAAAACGGCGGCACAGGACAGGCTTGCTATCGCAAATGGAATGCGCTCTATTGTAGAGGAGATAAAGGCAAAAAAAGAGAAGGGTGAAACTGTGCCTTCTTTTAAGATCGCTGACGCTATTAGTTCGGCCAGGACGAGAAGGATCGAAGAGGGAAAAGGTGATATAAAAAAGATCGAGGGCGGCGGCAGTGGTACATCGGATCTTACTGTGGCGATCAAAAACGATGACTCTAAAATGTTTATCCGCCGTTCGGAAAATCTCCCCACTGACTCTGTGAAAGCGTCAGAGTTTCTTAAGAAATCTCTGACGGATCTTTCTACTGAGATAAAAGAACTTGAACAAAGCATAAAAGAAGGAAATCTTACAGAGGATGAATTGAAAAAGAAAAAAGAGCAATATGAGCAGAAAAAATCTGATTCTGAGCTTATGGAGAAAATAATAACTTTTACTGAACACTCGGAAAAAAATAAAAATGGAGAAACTGAATATACATTAATTTCAGTTGCCATAGATTCTTCGGTATCTTTATATAGGTATTTTGAGAAATATAGATATAAAAAAACAAAAGATCCGCTTATAAATATGCTATATGAAAATGTAAATGACAAGTATTTCCCGGGTTATGTTGATAGTCTTAAAAAAATCACAGAGCAAATAGAAGATGAATATGATAATTTTAAGAACAAAGTAAAAAGCCGTGAGGAGTGCCGGCAAAGATTGGGGGAGCTATATGAAAGAAAACGGACACTGATTGAAGAGTTTGAAAAAACAGGCTCCATGATGCCCCGGCTAAAGAGACTGATCGGGATACCCGGAAGGCATATAAACCAGCGTGATTTTGCCAGAAAAGTAGCAAGGATCAAAGAAGGTTCAAATGTTTCCGTTCGAAATGTTGCAACGTCAATTATGGCCAGGGCACTCGGTATTAATGATATGGTAGCCGAGTCGGAGTTTGTTGAGGTAGAGACAGCATCTTCAAAGTTTAAAGGTATAACTATGGAAGAAGCAAAGGGAAAGCCACTGGGTTATGCTAGAGACATTAAGTTTTTAGGTAGTAGTATACGTTATTCTCCGGATGCCGTAAAAAGCCTTGTAAATCTTCAGATCTTTGATATTATCTGCGGACAAATTGATCGAAACAGAGGTAACTATATGTGCAAGTTTGATGAAAGCGACCCCGATAACGTAGAGATCTCGAATATAAAGGCAATTGATAACGATATGGCTTTTGGAGAGCTATACTACAATACAATTCAAAATAGCGGAAAAGTTCAACAGCTGCGCAGTCTTACGCGTTACGGAAAACTGACGATACCGGCAGTAGATCTCGATTTTGCAAATAGAGTTTTGGCGATGAATCCGGATATGATTGAGTTTCTTTTAACGGGCATTATTTCCCGTCAAGAGATCGGGGCAGCAAAAGACAGACTGAAAAACGTACAGATTGTATTAAGAGAAGCTCTTAAGGATAAATCTCGTGTGGCAAAAAGTAAGAAGGATTGGGAGAAGGTTATCAGCCGGATAGAGGAGGATCCTGAGGAGTATACTGAAAATACCTATATGGACGAGAATTACTTTAAACAGGATCCGAAAAAAAAGGAGAAAAAGGAAAAAGCTAACTTTATAAAAAAGATTAAAACATCAATGGGGGAATATTATCAAGTTGACGAATTCTTGAGAGCCGCAGCTGCTGTAAAGTATTTTTCTGATAAAAATACAGATAACCGTTATCAGGAACTGTCTGAAGCTACTTATCAGGTTATGATGGATGAGATGGATCCTGTTAAGGTAAAAGAAATGTTCCGATACAGGAGAACGTTGTGTAGAAAGATGGGGAAGACATACCTTGAAATCGTTAAACAACCTGTCCCTGACGAATTCTTAAAGAAGCCTGCTGATCCTAATGATATTACGCTGCGCAAAAATTATGCCAAGCTTATCATAGGACAGAGGCCGGAGTTTTGGTCTGTAAATTTAATATCATCTATGGCGGATTATCTTAAAAAGGGGTTAAAAGATACTAAACATCTAAAGGATTATGATATTAACTTTGAGAAGTTGGACAAGGACCTCCAAGATGAAGATGTGAAAAAAAGAGCCGGCGAAGAGGCAACGATCGGTATGGAGATAGTCAGCAGTGGTACGGAAAATTTTGAAAAATATTTTAATGAGGATGCCATTAAAAAATACTATGAGGAACAAAGAACGTACAAAGACAGGTATTTTAATAAAACATTAAATATGTGGTTAAAAAAATAGTTTGAGTGTCTAAGGATGTTTCTTAGTCATTCCTGCGGATCATATTTAACTCAGTCGGAGAAATCCCCCACCTCTAAGCGTTAGCGTAGGTGGGGGTTATGAGCGAGTCTTGACTGGTTTAGATTACTTTTATTGTTTCTTTTAGTTTTTCACTTGGTATTGTAAGGAAATAATCAACAAGTTCTTTGTCGAGCTGAGTGCCTGCCACTTCTGTGATTATGGTAATAGCATCCTCGTGTGTTCTTGGCGCTTTGTAAGATCTTCTCATGGTAATTGCGGAATATGTATCTGCAATGGCTATGATCTTTGAAGGAAGAGGAATATCCTCTTTCTTTATCTTATAATATCCGTTTCCGTCGATTCTTTCGTGATGATAAAGGATCCAGTCGGAGATATCATCAAAGGTTTTCAGTGATTTTAAAAGATCAACTCCAAGCTTTGGATGCGTTCTCATTATTTCCCATTCTTCCAGGCTCAGGTTGCTTGGCTTATTAAGTATGGCTTCGGGAATACCGAGCTTACCGACATCATGAAGGAGAGAAGCATATTGCAGGCTTATCTCATTGATGTCCTTTGTCATATTTTTGGGAAGGGCGTTATAAAGCAGCATGGTTACGTCCTGAACCTGCTTGCTGTGTCCTTTCAGATTGGGATCACGGGCATCTATAACACCGATAAGGACTTCGACTATGTCTATGCTTCGTTCTTTTGTTGTTCCCAGAAGGTTAAAAATAAGTGTCAGGATAATAGCGACAAATACGCTGCCCCAGAATAAAACCATGGACATCATAAAGTCGGGGTTTGAAAAGAATGCGGTGAAAAGATATCCGAGTAAAAAGAATATCAAAAGGATCAGTGCGATATAGGTCCAAAGAACATCACGATGTTTTCCTGAGGACAATACATCATGAGTTGATTTCATGAACTTAATGTACCGAATAATATTTACTACCATCAAAATGGCGCCGGCTACAATAAATATATTAATTAATAAGCGCATAAAGCAAGCCTTCCTATATGATTAAAAGGATTACGGTTAAAAACACCCTAATAATAGAATAATTTAATGGCATAAAAATGTCAATTGAAGATATG
>JAILKW010000208.1 GCA_024693455.1 Lachnospiraceae bacterium | reverse complement strand
AGACGAAAATGAAAATCCGAACCCTTACCATAAACGCTGTCAACCTCAAGCACCGAACCCATCATTTTCAGTATATTCATTGTAATACTCATTCCAAGTCCGGTACCTTCAATATTATGATTATGCCTTTCATCCAAACGCTCAAATTCTGCGAAAAGCTTGTTCATATCCTCTTCTTTGATACCGTTTCCCGTATCTTTTACCGACACCAGCAAAGCGATATGATCCGGCTCATCCGTCAGCGTCTCATATTTTACCGAAAAAGTCACACTTCCCTTCTCGGTATATTTAACCGCATTGGTCAAAATATTTGTAATAACCTGTTTGATCCGGATTTCATCTCCGTACAGGATCTTAGGTGTTTGGGGATCAAAAGACAGGGCCAGTTTTATCGCCTTCTCATCTACCTTGATCTGAACCATATTTACAAGATCATTTATCATTGATGAAATGTTGTACTCAACAGGTATGATTTCCATCTTACCGGCCTCGATTTTTGAAAAATCCAAAATATCATTTACGATCCCCAATAATGAATTGCCGGCATTTCCAACACTGTGTGCGTATTCTATGATGTTCTCTTCGCTGCTCTCTCTTATGATCATTTCATTCATGCCAAGAACCGCGTTAATGGGAGTCCTTATCTCATGAGACATATTGGCAAGAAATTCACTCTTGGCCTTTGAAGCTTCCTCGGCAATCGCCTTAGCTTTTCGAAGTTCTTCATTCTCCTGCGCTTTAACCATTACCTTTGTAAGATAGAATGCACCTATCATTACAAGCAGCATAAGAAGCCCAAATACCCAAACTACAACACGTGTAATATTTCCGATACCTCTTGAAGCAACGGACTTCGGCACATAACCCGATATCAGGAAATTGGTTTCGGGAATCTCTGACTCGAACAAAAGCATCTCTCCGCGATCGGTCTTAAATGTCCTCGCAGCTGCTATAGACACTTCCATTTCCATATGCATGGTGGCATACTTTTTCTGAATATCTATGCTTTGATACCAATCCAGATCCTGGGATTTGCAATTGTAGAAAGGTATTACGATCTGACCCTCTCTGGTAGTTACACAAAGTTTCCCAAGGTCATCATATATTTCTATTGCAAAATAACTTTCCAGTACATCAAAAGGACATAATCTATATAAAACATAGCGTATATTTGCCCCATGGAATACCGGGCAGGTGAACAGCAATCCTTTGTGTTCAACATAAGTTATTGCCGAATTCCCCCTAAAAGATGACTGGATCCCTTCATATTCACTTGCATCCATATGATCTCCGTACAGAGCCTTCCCATCAATACTCAAAAGCCCCTGTTTGATACCGGGTTTAATGTATATGCGCGTCATAACACTATCCAGATCATCAAGGGAATCCTCTAACACCGATGCAATATATTCAAGATTCTCAAGCTCAGTACGTAATTTTTCATTCATTATCAAAGCATAAGATTGAGCCTGTATCTTGGTCTGACTCTCCGTATAAGATTCCAAAAGCAGCCCTATTCTGCTTCTTAATACCAAACCCACGATAAGAAGAGCGGCCGCAAAAAACATAAGTACATATACAGTTGTATTCCTATCCGAAAATACTTTTTTATTCATATATCTCCGCACCTTCCACTAACCAATCCATATTGTTAAACAGGTCATGGTCATTTATACGTTCATCTTTATAACATCTTAGATAACCCTCATTATCATATATTTCTCCCGAGAATACATCCCTCCAGGAATTAATTCTCTTTTTCTCTGATTCAACCAAAGCCCTTGTTTCTTCTGACACCAAGTCCGAATACGGATATAAAGAGACAGCATTATCCGCCAGCCCCAACCAGTAATCATCCGAAAAATCCGCTCTTCCGCTTATGTAATCACCTAAAACTTTTTCATACAAAACATCCCAATTGATCAAAGCTGCCGTAAGAAAACACGCCGAATAATCTTTGTAAACAAAATCATATCCTGTAGTATACAGCCCCATATCATCCGCTACATCAATAACGTACGGCGCGTCCTGATGATGAGTAAATACATCCACTCCCGCATCGCACATTTTCTTGACAATCTGTCCTTCTTTAACACTATCATTCCAGCTTCCGACATATGACACCAGAACCTTTGCCGAGGGATTTGCCTTACGTACACCCATCGTATATGCATTGATGGACCGAATGGTCTCGGGTATGGGCTGCGACGTAATATATCCCA
>JAILKW010000180.1 GCA_024693455.1 Lachnospiraceae bacterium | reverse complement strand
TCCATCGTCATCTTTTCACCGACATCTCTCCAGATACTGGAAGTTCCGCCGGCGCTCTGTGCGACCGCTTCCTGAGAAAAAGTAACCACCTCATCAAGAGAACTGTGCTCAAGAGCTACAAGTGCGGTAAGGATCTTGGTTATACTGGCCGGATAATGCTGAACATCCGCATTCTTTTCATACAGAACCGTTCCTGTTTCCTGACACATAACAATGGCGCTTCCTGCATCCGCATACACCCTATCAGGCCATGAGTTCGCTGCTTTTGCTTCACCTTTAGGCAATACACATCCTGCCAAAACAGCAAGCATCAAAATGACCGCTCTTATCTTCCTTCCTCTCATCCTGCTCCCTTTCTTTTTAGAAGTCGCATCGAAACACTGATACTCTGTTTTTATTTTTCATCTTCCTCAGACTTTGTCAGACCCATGATATGATCCAAAAGTGCCGAAAGACCCGGCTTATTTTTCGTAATAAAAACAAGCCCGTTCGCTGAGGGAATAACGGTTATAAATTTACCGCTTAATGTCTTGGATTCCTCTATCAAAGAGATCACATAATCCATGTACTTTGTATCAAGTGCGACAAATAAAAGCTCAGCTCCTTCGATATCTACTTTGACAGCATTGGATTTATCCATGAGATATGAAAGTTCCTTGTCATCCGCAAGCTGGCTTTTTGTCTTATCTATTATGAAATATCCTCTTTCATCCTTAGGCATATCCATCGACTTGATAGCTCTTTGAACCTGTTTGGTCAAAGCTCCCGACGGAGAGTAAAGAGATTCAAAATAAGACATGAAATCCTTCGCTGTCTTAAAATGAATGTTCTTCCCCTGTTGCAAAACCTCGGTCATAAGTATACGCCTGATCTGCTTCTCACATTCCTTTCTTGAGGGCGTGGGAGGTGCAGATATGGACAATGTCCTTTCCATATTATTTCTCCTTTATAAATGTCGATAACCAAAATTTCGACAAAATTAAATGTCGTTGTTATCATACAATTATTTTCGCGGATTTGCAACCGTATCCATAATTTAAAAGGAAATACTTTAATTCCGGGGCAACTATTATGTGATATTTACCATCCAGATATTTTTATGTACAAGAACAAGTCCGAATATGACTTTTATGATCTCTATAAGATTTATGATCGCAAATATCAGTATAACATTTAATCCCGTAAAATGACAGAGCGAAAACACGCAGGGTATATATATGACCCAAATGAACACGCTGTCGAATACAAATGTAAGCCAGGTCTTTCCTCCGGACCGGAGAGTAAAATAACAGGTATGAAGTATGGCCATCTGGGGAACAAAAATCGCCTGAACCGTGATGAACCATCTTGCAAGCGAGCGAACTTCATCCGTCGTATTATAGGCCTGAGGGAACACGACAGCCAGGATAAACAGGATAAACATCGTACCTATACCAAGGATAACCGATGAGAATATTATCTTGTTATCCGCATCCTTCGCCTCCTTCATCCTGTCAGCTCCCAGATACTGTCCTACAATAATAGCCACAGCATCTCCCATGGCAAATACCATTACGTTTACTACGTTACTTATGGTATTTTGAATATTTATGGCAGCTATTACCTCCATTCCCCTGATAGAGTAACACTGTGTCACGGTAGCCATACCAAGACTCCATAAAAACTCATTTATAAGAAGCGGAGATCCTTTAATCGTAATAGCTTTTAGCAAGCCTCTCGGTATCAGAAGTGTCCGATACAATCCCTTAACAAAGGCAAGTTGTTCTGAATGTAAATGGCACCAGATAACTACGATCGCAACTTCCACATATCTCGCAATAACCGTCGCAATAGCAGCTCCGACAACACCCATCTCCGGGAA
This sequence comes from Lachnospiraceae bacterium, assembly GCA_024693455.1. Taxonomy (GTDB): domain Bacteria; phylum Bacillota; class Clostridia; order Lachnospirales; family Lachnospiraceae; genus Weimeria. The sequence continues at coordinate 2,012 of JAILKW010000180.1, read as the reverse complement.
AGGTCCGATTCCGAAAATAAGCAGTGTATCAAGCACAAGATTGGTAAGCACCGAAACAATTCCCGCCACCATAGGAGCAACTGTTTTTCCGCATTCTCTCATAGTTCCGGCATAAACCTGGATCATGAAAAAGGCAGGAAGTCCAATCATTATTATCTTCATATAACTAAGGCCCTGACTCAGCGCAACACCTACATCTCCTGCACTTGTTTCTTCATTAAGATAAAGATGGATAAGCTGCTCTCCGTTTGTCAAAAAAACTATTATTGCAACTGCTGTAATAAAAGCGCCCATCCACACCTTAAATCTAAAGGTGTTCCTTATCCCTTCATCATCACCTTTTCCATAAAACTGTGCGGTAAAAATACCTGCTCCCGCAAGTCCTCCGAAAATGGCAAGATAATATACGAACAAGAGCTGATTGACAATGGCTACGCCCGTCATCTCCTCTGTTCCGACTCTTCCAACCATTATATTATCCAGCAAACTAACGAAATTCGTTATCATATTCTGAACCATAAGCGGAACAGTAATAGCGATCAGTCTGCTGTAAAATTTTCTATCCCCTATAAATTTTGTTTTAAATGCCGATATTGCCTGCATTATATCCTCTTTTCTAATTTTAATTAATATTTTCCACTAATAAGCAGCCTTTAGCACAAAAGATAGGCTTTTCTCTTCTGCGCAGCGAATATCTTCCTTATCCGCGCGAGTCGCATAGGATGGGCTTTCCCACTTCCTCTTCCGCGCGAGTCGCATAAAACGGGCTTATTTTTTTGCGTAGTAAAAACCTTATCAAGACTCGCTTGCGAGTCTTGGCGCCGGATTCGATTCAGCGTAGCTGAATAATTTCCTTTCGAATCCGTGTGCATAGGATGGGCTTCATTTTTTGCGTAGCAAAAAATAAAGCCCTAACTCCACGCCACAGCGTAAAATTAAGACTTTGGTGTACGCGATCAGGGGTTCGAACCCTGGACACCCTGATTAAGAGTCAGGTGCTCTACCAACTGAGCTAATCGCGCAAATAATATTATCATCGCTTTTCGCGACAACAAATGTATTATACACAAGCCTAATAATAATTGCAAGCACTTTTTTAATTTTTTTTAAAAAATTTCAAGACTCGCAAAAACGAGTCTTGAATACGCTTATCTCCTTCGGTCCTTACCGGTTGTCCTGTAGTACTCTTCTTTATCGTTATACATAGCTAAATCTGCTTTCTTTTGCAGAGACTTAAAATCTCCGTCAAAACTATCTGTATATGCATAGCCGAGTGCCATATGGAAATTGTTGTTATCCATCTTTTTCTTCATATATGAAATACTCAGCATTGTATCTTCTTCGTTAAAGTCCTGCCTTATAGCAATGAATTCATCTCCTCCGATCCTGTAAACAGATGATTCTCCGTACATCATTAAAAGAAGTTTGGCGCAATTTTTGATCAGCTTATCGCCTTCATCATGCCCTTCATTATCATTTACCTGCTTCAAACCGTTTACATCCGCCACAATTACCGAAAGCGGAAGGTTAAGTTCATAGCAATTGGAAAAATGTGTCTCAAAAGCATTTCGGTTCTGTGTACCTGTAAGCTTATCCATATACGAAATCTTTTCACTTCGTATGGCATCTTCACGCTGATAGTAAATACAGTTTTCCTTGGCATTAAAGCCGTTGAAAATTGCAAGTGCCATACTTTCGCAGGTCGGATAACCACAGGATGAGCAGTTTATCTGTCTTTCTTCATCAGTGAACTTATACATGGAATTAAATATCTCTTCCCGGGCTTCGGGAGTTATTTCCTTTATATAATGAAGCTTGCTCTCGTCATGGAATTCACACGAGAACATTTCAAGATCAAGATCTTCAAACTGCTTATTAAATAATGTAAGTCTTTCCTTTGGTGAAAGAGAAGGGTTCCATGTTGAATCCGGATCTTTACTTTTGCTTTTTGAACTTCAAAAGATAAGGTCAAAAAGCAAAAGTAAAGATCCGGATTCACCATGGAACCCTTC
>JAILKW010000137.1 GCA_024693455.1 Lachnospiraceae bacterium | reverse complement strand
ATCCTCTATCATAGACATCGCTGTTCTGTCCTTGACGCTGCCCGCAGGATTAAGGTACTCAAGCTTAACCAAAACCGTTGCTTCAAGCCCAAGTTCCCTTTCAATATTTACTACTTCCATAAGAGGTGTATTTCCTATAAGCTCCAATACTCCTTTGTAAATCTTAGCCATTTTTGTTTTCCTTCTTTCCTTTTAGAATTAACAATAAGTATAGAATCCTGATTCCTGTTTTTCAAGCCTGTCTTCCGGCCTTATCGTAATATGCTTCAGTAGACATCGGCGTTCGTTAATACAGCTGTTTTTAGCCAAATATTGCTATGGCCTTTGCCATTGGATTAATTATGAATTTAATATTTACTGATTTTTTATTCATTCTTTACTTAATTATAACAAATAATGCCCTTATACGCCCAAAATTTGCCATCTTGTAGAAAATGACTATTATTGTAATTGCGTGTTATATTTTAAAGCACTTTTGTTTTTATTTAATTAATATTTTATCTATTTTGACGATGTTTTGGCCTTTTTGCTGTCCATCATCAAGCTGTGTTTTTTTCGAATTTGGTGAGTTTATATTTCAACATCAAAAATTTAGATTTTTAGCCAAATTTTGACTCAAAACACATACTTTTACCTCCTGAAATATGCTTTATAACCCCCTGTCTTTGTCTTATTTTCAAAAAAATCCTGTAAGCCGACACGACTTACAGGATAACATCCTCAAACTTATTTTGTTTTATGTTTATTCTTCTCGTCCCGGTCTTTTTTCCTCAGGATAGTCAACGTATTTGAACGCATATTTTATTTTTATACTCATTTTGCCGTATTCTGTCTTCGTCCACCAGTCAAGGATCCTGCCAATTACATTCTCCACCTCAAACGACTTTCTCTCATTCAAAAAGGCAAAATACTGATTGGATCTGTACTGCATGATAAGATCGCAGCTTCTTAGTGACCTTTGCAAAGTCACCCCAAACTGATCGCAAACATCCTTAAACATTTCACCCACAGGCTCCTCTTCAGAAACCAGTGAGAACAATATCTTGGCACAGCTGCCACCATATCTTTTATAATAAGGAATAATAAAACGATATACATCGGAGAACGCCTCACTCCCGAGCACTATTGCTCCATGCTTTACGTTTCTCGCGCCTATGATCTGTGTTATTCTTTCAATTTCAAGGTCGAGATCATCATCAGCAAATTTCTCGATATCCGATCCGGAATGGACCATATAACCGTGTTTCCCGTTCTGCTTTACCGTGTATAAAGCTGCATCTGCAAGAGCAAACAGCGCATCATAATTCCTTCCGTGTTCAGGGATCATTACCGCGCCTATCGAAATTCCGATAGGAATGCCATTGTCTTCTCCCAAAATCTTTTCCGTCTCATCAAGCAGTTCTTTATTCAGCCTGTTTGAAAGAGATTCTATCGCCGCTTCTTCAGAGACATTTTTAAAAAAGGCAATAAATTCATCACCGCCAATACGGCCCACCACATCTGTATCCCTGGTGTTTTTCCTAACTATTTTGGCATAAGCCTTAAGAACTCGGTCTCCCATATCATGTCCGAACAGATCATTTACAAGCTTAAAATTGTCAAGATCCATTATCATAAAAACGCCCGCACTCTCTCCGCAAAGTTGGGAAACGCTCTTCGTACCGGTAGCTTTATTCAAAAACCCGGTGAGCTTATCTACAGTAGCCTCCTCGGTAAGAGACTCTATGGTCTTATTGTTTATTATAGTATTTTGTATACGGCTGACCAGTATATCCTTATCAAAAGGCTTATGGATGAAATCAGACGCTCCGGCGCTAAGCCCTCTTTTCTCTGTCTCCTTATCATTCTCGCCCGTCAGAAAAATAACCGGCGTCTGCTTCCTGCCATTTTCTTTTTCAAACCGTCTCAGTGCGTCGTATGTCTCAAAGCCATCCATTTCAGGCATAAGAATATCCATCAGAATAAGATCCGGAGAATTGTTTTCCATAAACTCAAGAAAATCCCCTCCCGACCTAAGACAGCTAACTCGCATATCTTCCTTACTTAAAATACTTCTTGCATTAGTAAGACTAAGCACTTCATCATCAACTACAACAACCCAATAACCCATACTTTAAACTCCGTAAATATGATATGTTTTCATGTCACTTTCCGGCCGCACACTCGCACTCATGCTGTTTAACTATCGTTTGCCCAAAGAGCCTTCGGCATAATCATCTGCACAAATATTACTTATCATAACACATTTCAAAGAGTAACCGCAATATAGCCTCTTCATTTATAGATAAAGGTTCGACATTTCTCTCTGCAGACCAGTTATCATTAGCAAATAAAGCCTCTCCCGTTTCCCTTCCAAAAAATTCTTTAGCTATATATTCATTATCTGCCGAAAAAAGTTTTTCCAGTCTCAACCTCTCCTTCGCAGAAAAGTACGCATCTGCCGGCCTGTTCTTTTTACTGTATACAGAACTGAGGCGATAGAATATCTCGTTATATTCCCTTACATGATCCAGGCGTTTGTTCAGTATTATATCTTTATCATTGTCTACTCTCTTTGAGAGATATTCATTAAATATCCTTTTAAGATTTACCGTAGAGCCTGCAATCCTGCCGTTTGGATCGATTTTTCTTTCAGACCAATTCTCCCTGTCATCATTAATCCCTATTGCATCCAGAAAATCAAAGCAAAGGCCTCCGTTTTTACTAAAGCTTTCCTTTTCATAAAGTCTTACTTTAACATTTTCGCGTCCAACTATCCCTATCAGCTGTTTCAACCGCCTTCCATAATGAATGCCGTGGTTATCGGCTTCATCATATATCATATAGTCAAAATACTCCTGCACCGTGTCGGAAACCACTCCAAGTTTTATTACCTCGTTCCACATGGACTCGACATATTTATCCTGTCTGCGCAGATAAACAACAACCTCGATCTCCTCTTCTATCTCTGCTTTAAGCTTTTTCAAAAAGTCATAACTGAATGTCCAAAGATTTTCCGAAGAAATTATTACATTATGTTTCGACAGTCTTTCTTTTATATATGCAATAAACATATCAAAATCTGTCTTATTGTCCGGTATGACAGTTCTGTAGTACTCTGCTATATCGGGAAAAACATGTTTTAACAGTTCTTCAAAACTCTCCCGGCCCTCTTTATAGGCACTAAGCGCGAGCGTATCTATTATAAAATTCCCGTTTGCGTATGAGGATTCATTGTTATCTATGTTAAAAAACCCTCTGTCCTCCGTAAAAACCTCTTTTACGTCCGGAAAATCATAATTAAGCTCCATTAGTCTTTTGGCATTATCATGCAAAAAGAACTGTATCGCAGTTGTCCCTGTTTTCGGTGTTCCGAGATGTACGATAAGTTTATTCATTTTCTTCTCCTTTACATCGTAATACAATTACATTAATTACCTTCTTATCAAGTCACCTGCCCAAAAAAGCAGATGATAACATGCCCTGTCTTATTAACCCCGTATAAAGCCCCAAAAATCGGCTTTTCGAATCATTTTGTTGTATTTTTATTACTCATTCTGCTACAATTTGGTTATTATATCGTGGATTTTTACTTATTTGTGAATTATGGCGTTCATTTTAATTTATGTTTTGCAAGTTAAGTTTCTTAATTTTTGTCCTAATTCGCTCTAATACAGCATTTTTCTGTTTTATTATGTTAATATTTAACTATTCTGTTTTTTGTTGATTTTCCGTTTTATTGTTTTAGGATCCTAACTCATTCCAAAAGCATCTTGCGCGCTTCTTTTACCTTTAGGAATGTTCATTTCTTGACTAAAACATACTAATTTACTAAAATTATATTTCATGTTGCAAATTAAGTCTAACGAAAGGTAAAACTAATGAATCGCGAAAATTTTGGATCACGCATCGGTTTTATACTGGTAAGCGCAGGCTGCGCCATAGGTATCGGTAATGTTTGGAAATTCCCCTACATAACAGGTCAATACGGAGGTGGCATATTTGTACTCTTTTATCTGCTCTTCCTTGTCATCATGGGCGTTCCCATCTTAACCATGGAGCTTGCCGTCGGCCGTGCCAGTAAAAAAAGCGCTGTCGCAGCATATAAAGCACTGGAGCCCAAAGGAAGCAAATGGCATATTCACGGCTGGATATGCATGCTTGGCAACATCATGCTTATGATGTACTACACCACGGTATCAGGATGGATGCTTAATTACTTCGTCCGCTTCCTTACCGGAGGTTTCGATGGCGCAGAAAGTTCAGCCATCCCCGAAGCCTTTACTTCACTACTGTCTGATCCTTCTGAAATGATGATCTATATGGCGATCACCGTATTCCTTGGCATCCTTGTAGTAAGCTTCGGCATCCAAAACGGAATTGAGAGGATATCGAAAATAATGATGCTCTCTTTGCTCGGACTTATAATAATCCTGGCGATCCACAGCTTTTTCCTGCCGGGTTTTAAAGAAGGTATTGATTTTTACCTTATGCCAAGTATAAAACGCGCCCGGGAAGCAGGACTGTTTTCTGTCATAACAGCTGCCATGAACCAGAGTTTTTTCACGTTATCACTGGGAATCGCGGCAATGGAAATCTTCGGAAGTTATATGTCAAAAGAGCACTCTCTCGGCGGTGAATCCATCAGGATCTGTGCACTTGACACTTTTGTAGCGCTAATGTCCGGGCTTATAATCTTCCCGGCATGTTTCTCATACAACATACAGCCTGATGCCGGCCCTTCACTTATATTTATTACACTTCCTCAGGTATTTATCAATATGAGCGGAGGTAGAATCTGGGGAACCCTCTTCTTTTTATTTATGAGTTTTGCCAGCTTTTCAACCATTATTGCAGTTTTTGAAAATATTATCGCCTTTGGAATGGACAATTTCGGCTGGAGCCGCAAAAAATCCTCTGTAATAAATTGTATTATAATTTTTGTTACCAGCATTCCCTGTGTTTTGGGTTATAATATATGGAAAAACATCCATTTGATAGGAGCCAGAGACATCCTTGACAGTGAAGATTTTATAGTTTCAAATCTTCTGCTTCCGATAGGATCACTGATATTCCTTCTGTTTTGTGTAACAAAATGGGGCTGGGGTTTCGATAAATATATGAAAGAGGTAAATACCGGTGACGGAATCAAAATATCACCGCATTTTAAGGTATATTTCCAGTTCATCCTTCCGATACTTATACTTTTCATATTGATCAGCGGTCTGATCTGACAGATCCCTACCCTCTCGATTTTTACGGGGTTATTATATCATGAAATATATAAAACAAAAAATAGACATGTTAAACGGAAGCATTTGGGACAAGTTGCTCAAATTCGCTCTTCCGCTTGCCGCAACAGGCATCCTTCAGCAGCTGTTTAACGCTGCAGATATAGCCATTGTAGGCCGTTTTGTCGGCAAAAACGCAATGGCTGCCGTAGGAAGCAACAGTTCTATAATCGCCCTTATCGTCAATCTTTTTGTCGGTATATCTCTTGGCGCAAACGTTGTAATAGCAAATCTTACCGGCCAGGGAAACACCGTAAAAATAGAAAAAGCAGCTCATACCGCAGTGGTAGGAGCCGTTATTGCAGGTGTTATAGCTGCTGTAGTCGGCGAGATCTTTGCCCCTCCGATACTAAGATCCATGGGGGTTCCGGAAGAGATATACCCTCTTTCTATGGTATATCTTCGAATATATCTTGCCGGTATGCCTTTCATACTTCTTTATAACGTTGAATCAGCCATTTTCAGAAGCCAGGGAGACACAAGAACGCCTCTTATCTGCCTGCTGATGTCAGGCCTGCTCAACGTTCTGTTAAACCTCTTTTTTGTTAATGTAGTCCATATGTCTGCAGGCGGAGTTGCCCTTGCAACCATATTATCAAACCTTTTCAGTGCCATCCTTCTTTTTGTCCTGTTGACAAAGCAGGAAGGATCGCCGGTAAGACTGTATATAAGCAAGCTCGGAATAGAAAAAAGGCTGCTCGTAAAGATGCTGAAGATCGGTGTTCCGGCGGGTATACAGGGTGCGGTTTTTTCACTTTCAAATGTTGTTATACAGTCTGCCGTCAACAGCCTCGGCGGAGATATCATGGCTGCGTCGGCCGCTGCCTTTAACATCGAAATATTTGCATTTTACCTTATAAACTCTTTCGGTCAGGCTGCCACCACCTTTGTAGGGCAAAACTACGGCGCCCACAACATGAAAAGATGCCGCAGGATATCCCGGATCACCCTGCTTTGGGATCTTGGGATCACAATATCCTTATCAGCCATCATTTACCTTCTCGGAGCGCCTTTGCTTTCCATTTTCAACAACGATCCCGTTATTATCGAATACGGTCTTATACGTCTAAAATACATACTCCTCTTCGAAGGGATCAATGTATTTATCGAAATACTATCGGGTTCTCTCAGAGGCTACGGACATTCTGCAGAACCGGCCGCCATAACCTTTATCGGCGTTTGCGGCGTCAGGATCTTATGGGTGTTTACCGTATTTTCAGCCAATCCCTCATTCGGTCTTCTTATGGCCGTATATCCGGTAAGCTGGCTTGTAACAGCATTCGTAATGATAATCGCCTATTTTGTTCTTATCAAAAAGATAGAAAAAAGCAACCGGAGTCTATAGTCCCGGTTGCTTTTTTCTACTTGTTTAATGTTTCATTTAAAATTGCATTGATCGTATACGTAACATTACCGGCTGCTCTTTGCTCTGCAAGTTCTTTTATTTTTGCATAAGTTTCTACCGGTATGCTAAGCGTTATCTTCACTCTCTCACCTTCGGTCTTCGGTCTTCCCTTAGGTCGTTTTGGCTTTTGGGGAGCTATCGGCTCCAATATCGAAGG
>JAILKW010000109.1 GCA_024693455.1 Lachnospiraceae bacterium | reverse complement strand
GCGCAAATGGAAATTACGCTTGTGATGACGGAATGTTTTGGGTAAGAGCCGCAGACGGAACAGATGTAAAACCTAAAATTATTGATTCCAGCGTGGTATGCCATCACTAAAAACTTAATAAGCAAAATATTATCCCCGATGTGTGATCGGGGATATTTTAATTCCATCGAAAAATTCCGTCAGGCGCTGCTTTTCTACCTGTTAGCCCGCGGATTTTCGCTCCGTTATTCGGCTGGTTTTGCCGGATTTCCCTCCCGGTACCAAGATATCGCTTTTTATTGGCTTTTCCTTGGTACCTGCTCCGTGCGTGAGAGGGTTAACCGGATCCAGAAAAAGGTCCGGTGGACCTTTTTCCCGGCTAACCGACCGAGGAGGCGATCCTCGCCTCCGAGACCGAACCCCGGGTTCGAAGAAACCGCGGGTTCGTGAATAGAAAAAGAGGTTGGATCTTTCGTCCACCCTCTTTTCTATTCAACGTGCGTGAGAGGATTCGAACCCCCGACACCTTGGTCCGTAGCCAAGTGCTCTATCCAGCTGAGCTACACACACGTACTGCCGATAACGAACGTATCACATTTCCCATCCGCATCGCGCAGTAAACATACTATCACAACATTAAACAAATATCAAGACTTTTTATCAATTTTCTCCTGCCTTTTCCTTCTTATCCTTCTGAAATTGATCCATTCGCCTATTGTATTGAAATTTAGTTAAGCCCTCATTCTTTTCTAATGTATACAGTTCATTAACATTATAAAAATCACGTTCCGTATTACCCATTCTTTTTAATCCGCGTTTTTCCAATCTACGATTATATTTATCAAGTTTTTCCTTAGAATCAGTCTTTATATGAGTATTGAACTTTTTATATTGTTCAAACCCAACCTTATATTTTTCTTCATAATCCGCCATAGAGCTTTCATCGAGGACCTCATTCCTATCTTTATATTCCTCACCTTCCGGCTCGTAATAGGTTTCTTTTTTCCAATCAGAATCCTTTAATGTCTTATCCATATAACAAAAGAAATCACAGTCCTCTTTTTCTATTGCGGTCTGCATCATCTCCCTGTCATATTTAAGGTCATTTATCTGCTCTTCTATCTTATTTCTTTCCTTTTCATCCAAGGCAGCACTCTCAAGTTTAGGTTCAAGTTCCTTTAACTTATCATTAATGGATTTAATCTTATTCTGAAATTTAGCTGCCATTTTTTCTTCGCTTTCATAATTAAGTCCTCTAATATATTTAGAATACTCGCCAACAGAAAATGGATATGTACAGAATACACCTGTAAGCTCACCAAAGCCGTTCAATTGCTCTCCGTCCTTATCCGTAAATTCATTGAAAAATCTCACAAGTGGAACATTACTGTAATTTGTTGTCGTAGGTAAAATCTGCAATATCAAAGCTGAATTATACTTGTTAAACATTTTTACCCGGTCTGCCGGGTGAGCATTGATAAAACTATCTCCTAATGAATTAACCAGGGAAAGCATTTTCCCGTTGAAAGCAGTAGTAATTTTATAATATCCGTCAACAAATGCATCTTCCGCATATCTAACGTATTCATCATCAAATCCGTTCTGTCTGTTTTCCTCAACGTCTGTACCTATAGTTGCGGTATTTGATATTGTAATATCCCTTCGTTGTATATTCTCTGCCTTTGCCTTTTCCCTTTCCTTCATTTCATTTTCAACTGCTTTTTTATATCCCTCGGTATCCTCAATATTTTTTGACTTCCTTGCCAAAACCAGATTATCTATCATTTCAAGTATTTCTTCTTCTGTCATATGATTAAATACTGAAGACCCCATAGCGGAATTCATTCTGGCATACTGATCCCCTACATTGTCCATTATTTTTCCAAATCTCGGGGAATGAATTCCCATAGTTGCTACACCCTTATACGCTTCAGTATATTTCTTTTGGAACTCCTGGTAATCTTTCCTGTTGTTATTATATTTTTCCGAAATAGGGAAGTAAACCAAACCTTTATCCGCAGATAAACCGCCTTTCGCGTGTATGAGCATATTTTTATCCATTTTTTTATCTTCTATAGTATCCAAATCCAATTCAAATCCTTTATCGCTGTATTTTAGAGCATCCAATTCTAAGGATTCCAGGATATCTTCTGTTGCTTTGACCCTGTCATTATTTATAGCTTTATTTTTAAGTTTTTCTTGCTCCTCCGTTAATTTAAGCACCGCCTTATCCGATTCCTCTTGTACAAAATTCCTGATCGTTGCCTTTATCTGCGGTAACTTACCAATAAGTTCATCTATCTGCTCTTTTTCCACATGTTTGTCATGTGTCTTATCAAGATATTCCCCTGTATCCTGTTTATGCTTCAAATTGTAATACAACCTGATTCCAATATTAGACACAGGTAAAGGTTTTAAGCGCTCTTCTTCAGGTATATTTTCTCCTGCTTTAATACGATCATTTTGAATTCTTTCCTCTTCTTCATGAATTGCTATTATTTTTAAATATTGATTAAGTTCTTCCTGGGTAAGTTTTTCTCCATTAGTGTCATCCAATATCTTGTAATATTTTTTTATTTCCTCTTTTATCCTATAGGTTTTTGTATTTTCCAAGCTGGCATTATTACAATAATCCAATGCATCCTTAGATATAAATGCAATTTCCGACTCTCTTATCCGGTCAATTTCACTACCATCTTTTGAAAGATTATCGTCAAACTTATAATCCTTTATATTATTGCTGTAGCAAACATTTTTAGCCAAATAGTTGGATGTACGTATCATCTTTGCAAGTATTACCTGATCCATAGGTGTATCCTTGCTTATACTCGTAGAAATTTCATCCTTGGTATGACTTACGTAATAAGGATTTTTCATTATCATTTTCTTTGCACGATATAATGAACAAAGATCTCTTAACTTTTCAAGTTTACCGGTGAAAGCATCATCGGATGTCTTTACATCGTCCTCACCGAGCTTGGCATTCATCTTATCAGCCAAAAGTTTTGATCTGTTCTTAAACTTATCACCTAACACCGCGCCACTGTCTTTTAAAATCTTATCATACGCACTTATCATACGCGTAACACTGTCAAGATACTCGGCATTTTCAGCAATCCTTGCCTCATCTGAAAGATCGAATTTCGAAAAATTGACATTCATGATCTTCTCTTCGAGCATGTGAAGAAGCTCATCTCTGCTTTCCGCCTTACCAAGTGCATAATCATTAATGATCTTTTGCAATTTATCAAGTATGCCGTTCTTTTTATCTCCTGACAGAATATTAGCTACAACGGAAAGATCCTTTACCAGAGAGAATTTTACCTTCTTCTTAATATCAACAGGCACTTTCCTTCTTGCAGCTGCTTCTATATCCCTATTTACTCTGTCTGCAAGATCGGCCTTTTTCAGCGATTCAAAATTCTTATTTTTTGCATAAAGCTCTGTTCTTTCGTCGTTTATCATTTCCTCTCTTTGCGCATCAGTTAAAACCTCCGAAAATTTGTCGGCATATTCATTAAACAAACTGTTCGCAAATACAGGCTTATCTTTTTTTATTTCGGCATCACGAATATAGGGATTTATGTTTCCTATCACAATCCCATCCTGCTTCATGTTGGCAAAGTCTTCGTATGACAGGGAATTATCCCATTTGTTGTTCATGGACCTTTTTTCACCTTTTCCGATACGGATAACCTCACTCTTTAAGAATCCGGTGATCTTATTAAGATTCTCTGATTTTAGAGTAAGCTTGTTTTCCATATTAATGAAATCCGGCTCTCCGACCTGCTCTTTTACCCAAAGCTTTCTTTGATCATCTTTCATAAAAGCTACTAATAAATCACATTCGTGCTTAAAATCATATGCAGCTTTTGCTGCATTTAAAAGATTTCCATCATTTGATATATCTCCGAGTTCTACCGGCTTAGACAAAAATTTTTTAAGATCGTTCGTATATTCTTCAACTGCGGATTTTCTCAGATCTCCCGGAAGATCAAAATTTTTTATATATTTGTTTTCAGGTACAATCTGCGCATAGACATCCCTCATATAGCCCGTAGCTACATCCTCACCGTCTACTTTATCCACGTTGAAAAGTCTTTTTGCCGACTTTATTCTTTGTTCTCTTATTTTTTTATATCTGCCTTCTGCCTTTTCTTTCTTTTCTTTTATCCTCGTCTCTTTTGACTTGAAAAGCTTAGGCTCTGTATTTTCTTCAATATCCTTAAACTCTTTGAGTTTGGCACGAGTAATATCATCCTCTTCGTAAAAATCTTTTAGTTTCGGAAAAGAAATATGTACATCGGTAATAATCTTATCATCCAACGAATTAATTAGTTTATCTTTTTCTTCTTCATCTACATAAAAACCGGTATTAAACGGATCTAATCCGAGTTCTTCGTATTCGTTTTCAATATCACGAAATATATCTTCATGATCAATTTTTATCGCTTCATTTTCTTTTAATATTTTATCATCTGACATTTTAAATCTCCTTAAATTTACATAAAGCCTTTGCGTCTGAAAACAGTACTTACTTTGCTGCTTTCAACTGTTCATCCAGTTCAAGTTCTCCTTTAAAGTAAGCTCTGAACTCGTTACCTGCGTTTGCCTGATATTCTTCCTCAACCGTATTATATTCCTGATCGATTACTTCATGCCTTTTAAGACCGCGTTTTTTAAGTCTTGCATTATATTTCTCAATATCTTCCTGTTTTGTTTTCTGTATATGAGGATTAACTTTTCTATACTCATCGAACCCTGTCTTGAATTTAGTGTCAAAGTTGGTCTGAAGAGAATCTTCCATATAATCTGAAAGAGAGTTATCCTTCTCTTCCGGTTCACTGTATATACTATCACTGGCAAAATAAGAATCCTTAATGCCCTCTTCAACATAATTCAAGGACTTTATGGCATTGCTCTTGAGAGCGTACCCGATTACCTCTTTCTCGATCTTAATATCATTTAATTCTTCCTGTAAAGGCATCGCTTCTTCCTCTGTTATATTTCTGTTATTAAGCTCTGTTTCCTTTTCTTTTATAAGTTTTTCCAGCTTATCGATCCTTTTCTTAAGATAAACCTTCCTTTTATCCTCTTCTTTATAGTGAGCTCCACTGAGATATTCCCCATATTTACCTGTAACAAAAGTTTGCGTACTTAGCATTCCGGTAACTGCTGTAAAATCCTCTATCTGTTCGGTATCCTTATCTGTAAATTTCTTAATGAATTTCAAAAAAGGATGATTTGTAAAGTTCGTGGCAACAGTCATATTAAGCAGATACATCTTGTATGTATTTTTATCAATAAACTTTGACCGATCCATTGCATGAGCATGTATAAAACTATCTCCCATCGAATTTGCCATAGATCCCATTTCGCCGTTTAATGCAACAAGAAGATCATAATACGATTCCATAAACGCGTCTTCCACGTAGCTTACAAATTCATCATCAAATCCGTTTTCTCTGTTTTTTTCAACATCTTCACAGATTTTTGCTTTATCCGGTATTATTTTGTCACTTCGCTTCCGCTTCTCCCGCTTAGCTTTTTCTCTTTCGAGATTCTCATTTTCGACTGCCTTTTTATAAGACTCGGTGTTCGTTATATCCTTCTTTGTTTGCGCCAGAACAATGTTTTCATATATTTCAAGTAACTCCTCTTCTGTCTTTGAACTATAGGCTGAAGACGCCAAAGCACAATCGAAACGTGATAAATTTTCACCACAACTTTTCATTACACTACCGAATTTAGGTGATACAATACCAAAAGCATGCTCATTTCCGCGAATCACCTTCAGTTTATCCACAAAAGCAGTGACATTTTTCTTATTTCCTCGTTTGGACTCTATTGCTTCCGTTATCTCCATCCCCCGATCAACACTATAGGCGCTACGGGAATAGTGAGACATCAATCCATCAATTTTTTTATTCTCAATAGTATTTAAATCAAATCTGTACTCATCCTTAGTACACTTTAAGGATTCCATTTCCAAAGAGTTCAAAATCTTTTCGGTCATAGCCACCCTGTCGTTGTTAAGGGCTCTGTTTTTTAACTTTTCTTTTTCCGCCTTTAAGTCATTTTCCTTTTTTTGCATTTCCTCTGTCACATACTGTTTTATCAGAGCCTTAATCTCCGGCACCTTGCCTATGATATCATCAACCTTACTGTCCTTTATCCTGTTCGAATCATTTTTATCTCTGTATTTTCCTGTCCTTTGCTTATATGTTACATTGTAGATGGTGTGCTCGCTAACAGACCCTAAAGGTAAGGGCTTTAACTTTTCCTCCTCAGGTATTTTCTCCCCATTTTTAATACGCTCATCCTCTTTTCTTTTCAGCATTTCGTATTTTTCAATTACTTGAACATATATATAAAAATCTTCCGTACTTAAAACCTTATCATCAATTTTAGATAGGATCTTCCTGTATTTATCTATCGATCCTTTTATCCTCAAGGTTTCCGGATTATCCTGACTTCCCTCTTTGCAATAATCCAGCCCGTCTTTGGATACAAAAGCAAGTTCAGCCTCTTTTACACGATCCATCTCGTCGCCGTCTTTTGAAAGGTCATCATTAAACTTGTAATCCTTTATGTTATTACTGTAGCAAACATTTTTTGCCAGATAGTTTGAAGTCCTTAAAAGCTTTGAAAGATAAACCTGATCTATGTTCGAATCTTTGCTTATGAAAGAAGAAACCTCACTGTTTAAGTGCTCTGCATAGTAAGGATTTTTCATAATCATTTTCTTTACACGATATAATGAACAAAGATCCCTTAATTTCTCCAGCTTACCGCTAAATGCATCTTCGGAAAGTTTTACGTCATCATCGCCCAATTTTGCATTGAGCTTATCCGCAAGGAGCTTAGACCTGTTTTTAAACTTATCTCCCAAAACCTTCTCACTGTCTTTTAAAACCTTATCATAGGCTCTTACCATCCTGGTTACACTGTCAAGATATTCTGCATTTTCCGCGATCCTTGATTCATCGGAAAGATCAAACTTCGAAAACTCCACCTTCATGATCTTATCTTCAAGCATGCTAAGAAGCTCATCTGTGCTTTCAGGCTTTTTAAGAGAATAATCGTTAATTATCTTTTGATAGTTGGCGAGGATACCCTCCATCTTATCTCCGTAAAGTACATTGGTCACGATCGAAAGCTCCCTGCTCATGGCAAAGCCGACCTTCTTTTTTACGTCTACCGAAACCTTCCGCCTTATCGAAGCTTCTACATCCCTGTTTTCTCTTTCCTTAAGTTCAGCTTTTTTCATTGCTGCATAGTTTGCCTTTTTGATGTAGAGTTCCGTCCCTTCGGTCTTT
>JAILKW010000049.1 GCA_024693455.1 Lachnospiraceae bacterium | reverse complement strand
CGTTAAATCCCTGACTCCTATTATCTCCATATCCGGTACCAGTTCGGCTTCCCGAACGTTTTTTGCCGGAAGTACACATTTTTTTATTCCACTGTTTCTCGCCCCTATAACCATGGGAAGTATTCCGGAAATAGGATGGATCCGGCCGTCAAGCCCAAGCTCACCGGCAACAAAATAATCCTCCAATCCCTCCTGGCTTATAATCCCGATCGCGCATAATACCGAGACGGCAACAGGCAGATCGAAGCCGCTGCCCATCTTCTTTATATTTGCAGGCAAAAAATTAACTGTTATCCTTTTTACAGGCAAAGTCAGGCCGTTATTCTTAAGGGCAGTTTTAACTCTTTCCCTGGCTTCACGGACTTCACCCGATAGTACACCTACCATATCAAAAACAGGCATCCCATCCGAGACATCTGTCTCCACAGTTACGGATACCGCATCAATCCCACACAAAGTGGCCGAATTAACTCTGGCGTACAACACCTACTCCTTTCCGAATTCTAATTCGGCAACAAAAAGTAAACTGGAAAATCGGTCGAAATGACCATAGAAAAACAACAAAATTATATTATCATACGTAAAAATATCCGTCAAGAAGAGTAAAGCAAACATAAAAAGTCTGTTTTACCCATTCTAAAGACGGATAATGGTTAGCTTTGCAATTCTTATCTTATAAGGTCAACAAGGCCTACCTTATGATGCACTTTAAACAAGGTCTTATTGGCCATATATCTTGCCTTATCATCATTTTCTTTGATGCACTCATCAATATAGGTCTTATCCTTCATGAGCTCATCATATCTTTTTTGAAGGGGCGCGAGTTCGTCTGCCACAGCCTCTCCGACTGCAAGTTTAAAATCGCCATATCCCTTCCCTTCAAATTCGTTTTCTATTTCATCAAAAGACGAACCTGTTACTGCGGAATATATTTCCATCAGATTCGATACTCCGGGCTTATCTTCCGAATAATATACTCTTGTGTCGGAATCGGTTACCGCGCGCTTGAATTTACGTATTATCGTATCCCTGTCATCAAGCAAAAGAACGGTAGCATTTGCATTTTCATCTGACTTACTCATCTTTTTTGTCGGATCCGCAAGTGACATAACTTTGGCACCGGTTGTACCAAAATATGCTTCGGGTATTGTAAATACATCTCCGTATATATTATTAAATCTGCCTGCAATATCTCTTGCTATCTCAAGATGCTGCTTTTGATCCACTCCTACGGGAACAACATCACTTTGATATAAAAGAATATCCGCAGCCATCAAAACGGGATATGTAAAAAGTCCTGCATTTACATTATCTTCGTGTTTTGCCGCCTTATCCTTATACTGTGTCATACGGGAAAGTTCTCCCATATAAGTAAAGCAGGAAAGAATCCATGACAACTGGGCATGCGCAGAAACATGTGATTGGAAATATACGCAGTTTTCTTTGGGATCAAGGCCTGCGGCTGTATAGAGGGCGTAAAGACTTCTCGCATTTTTTCTGAAGGTTGCAGGCTCCTGTCTTACGGTGAGTGAATGCAGATCCATTACTCCGAAAATACATTCATATTCCTCATGAAGCTTCACCCAGTTCTTAAGGGCGCCTAAATAATTCCCCAGGGTAAGCGTATTTGTTGCCTGCATACCGCTGTACAATACCTTCTTCTCACTCATCTTTAAATAGTTCTCCTTTCAAAAGGCGCTCTATCCTGCCCCTTGCATCATTACGAAGGACTTTTCGCCTTATATATCTGTATGTGTAATCCTCTCCGTGATCGGCTAAAATCTTTAGCAGTTTATACAACTGCCAGGCTGTATCCTCATGAAGAAGATAACGGGATTTGCCCTTTTCATAGTATTTTAAGGCGCTGTCATCCCTATATGCTTCTTTTTGATAATTTTTGCATGCACTGACTCTGTCAACAAACATCTCAACCACATATTTTTTAGGCATTTTCATCCCTGTAAGGGCATGATCGCCATTCACACTGTAATCTATCCAGTATTCAAGATGATGTTTGTTTCTGCCTTTATGATGGAGCCAGGCTTTTGTTACCCCTGTAGCCTCCCTCTCTGCGTTATTGGGGCTGCGATCTCCCTGATAGTATTTAACACCCACAAAAAACTCTGCAGGTGAATACTTGGAAAGATCATGTAAGATCCCCTGTTTGTATAGACCTGCCTTAAAACATCCTTCCATAACCAGTTTTTTGTGATTACTTATTGTCTTAAAATGCCCTATTGCGTTAGATAAAATCTTCATTTTATTTTCCTATAAAGACCGATATTGAACTTCCCGGTACGATAGTAGACTGCGACGTCTCGACCTGTACTCCTTTCATGGAAAAATCTTCCGAAGCGGTGTTGGTAACAAAGTACCACTTTCTCCCCTCGGGAAGCCTGGGCAGAGCAAAAGTCTCTTCTCCGTAATAAAAATTAAGGCAAAGAAGAACATCCTCGCATTTATTTTTCCCGTAACTTCCGTTATATAAAATACCAAGTCCCTTCTTTTCAGCCCCAATTCCCATTATCCACGGCTCTCTTCCGTGATAAGATATATCAGGTATACCGTATCTGGCATAATCACTTTCCCTGAACGGAGTGTCCATGGAAAGAACCGGATGCGCTCTTCTGAATTCAATAAGTGATCTTACATATTCTTTCATAGCCTGTGATGTTTTCTTTTTGGAAAAATCAACCCATGCTATGGGATTATCCTGTCCGTATGGATTATTATTGCCGTTTTGCGAATTTAAAACTTCATCCCCCTCATTTATAAGAGGAACAGCCTGCGAAAATAAAGTAAGAAGCAATGAAGATCGTATCGCCGCAAATCTTGACCTGTTAACATTTCTAAGTCTGCTCGGACCTTCCTGACCGTGATTAAAGCTGCAGTTATAATTGCTGCCGTCTCTGTTATCCTCTCCGTTGGCCTCGTTATGTTTTTCGCCGTATGACATACAATCCCACAGGGTAAAGCCCGTAGTATTTGCCGCATAATTAATAAAACCGGATTTAACTCCCTGTCTTCTCATTGTTGAGGCAAATTCAGCCATGGAACCGTCAAGATGGTTTACTATCTTACGCATCGAATATAAGAAACCGGGATTATAAACAAAAAGTCTCTTTTGTCCGACTTCAGAATCAATGACCTCATTTGAAAAAGCTTCATGCATTATCATGGTATCAGCGAGTAAAGGATCACTTGTGATCTCCTCTATCGGAAGTCCCTCACCAAGCAGATGGAATCCGTCTATATGATAATTTTTAACCCATGACTGTAATATATTTTCAAGAGATCTTCCGCTTATCTTTTTCTCAAAAGAAAATTCCATTATTATGTCCATGCCAAGTCCATGGATTGCTTTTACAAGTTCTCTCATACCGTCATCCGGTGAGATGCCGGGGAAATAAGAACTCTTTGGAGCAAGATAATTAGCCTGTCCGTATCCCCAGTAATTGGTGCCAAAAGGTTCTTCACACACTGTTATTGTATTATTGTTTTCGTCCATCTCCAGATGCTTATGAAAACGTATCTCTTCGAACTCATACAAAGGCATAAATTCCAGGGTGGTAATACCCATTTTTTTAAGCTCCGGTAATAGAGCCATAACCCCCTTGTAGTTACCCTTCATGGAAGCCTGAAGCTGATGCTTCATGGTAAAGCCTCTCATATGAAGCTTATATATGATCATTTTATCCGGAGCTGTTCTTTTATGAGATGGCTCCCATTCCCTTTTGCAAGAAGCAATACCTCCGTATATCTCGTAGGAATTCTTATATCTTTTTTCGTTCATCCATTTTTCACGACCTACTATGATCATGGCATTGGGATCTTCTGTCTCTACTTCTCCCACTCTTATTCTGTAACATAATTTGGAAAAATCCGGTCCTTCTATCCGAACCGACCAAACTCTGCCCATCCTGTATTCATTTCCAAGTTTTATTTCCTTAACAAGTCTTTTTGATCTTTTATCGTAAAGCACCAAAAAAACATCCTCTCGATAGTCAGCCTCAAATGTAAAAACTGCCGCGCCGTCTATCAGACAGGAACCCTGATTTTTATAATCACCCTGAGTAAGTTTATACTTCATGTTTTTTCCTTTTTGTGATTACAAATCAAAACGGATATTTAATCCATTCCGTTGCAAATTCAGTGTTCAAAAAAACTCTTACGTGAAATTATAACACAATTGGTACCAAAAATCATTCATTACTTAATATTATTGAAGTATTGATAAATATATTTTTTGGATAATTAAGAAAATAATAAAAGTATAGATAATCCTTGTAAAATATGTTATAGTATGTTCATTGCTAAACCAATAGAAATTACACATTCATAAGGAGGTCTTAAATGGACGAGATATTTCCCGTTGACGAGAACGATCGTGACGTGATGGTTACACTTACTCTTGATGATGACACAGAGCTTAATTGTGAGATATTAATAATTTTTGAAGTTGATGATCAGTCTTACATAGCTCTTCTTCCTGTTGATGATGACGGAAATCCCATCGATGAAGACGGTGTTATCATTGATGAGCCCGAAGCTATACTTTACAAATATTCAGAAGAAGCAGATGGTTCACCCATCATCGAAAACATCGTTGATGAAGAAGAATATGATACCGCTGCCGAGATCTTTGAGAAGATCCAAAACGGCGATTACGAAGAAGATGATGAATAATTTAAATGCAACGGCTAACTGACCGTTGCATTTTTATTTTTACAGATCAAGGTTGTTTTCCCAGTTCTTTTAAAAATCTTGAAGGTATATTCATCTTATTGTTTCTCTTCCCTGTAACGGATAAATACAGCTTATGCTTTGCTCTTGTAACTGCAACATAAAGCAATCTTCTTTCCTCTTCAAGTGACTTAGACTTTTCCGAGGGTACTACTCCTTCAATCAAACCAATGATAAAAACGTTATCGAATTCCAACCCCTTAGCGCCATGGAAGGTATATAGTCCTATCCCGCTTTTTGGGGAAGAACTCCTAAGCACATGTTCCTTTTTTCGTCTCTGCGCCAGAGCAAAGCTCAAATAATTTTCAATATTTCCAAATCCTTCTGTTCCTTTTCTTATTTCTTCCAATTGGTCTTCAATATCCTCCTCATCACCCTTTTTGATGTCTAAATATAGTCCATAGCCCATGCCTTTTAAAATAAAAGAGACTGCCATTTTAGGTGTTAGGCGTTTTATGAACAAAAGATTATCCAAAAATTGTCTTAGCTTTTGTTTTGTTTGAAAGTCGTCCATTCTTTGGATCATCTTTTTAAGATCTACATTTCTCTCACAAAAGCAGTCAGCTGAGAGAATAAAATACGGTTTGTTTATCACTCTTAAAAAATCTTCTCTTTTTCCTGTTCCTCCACCCGCCGCAAGTCTTAAAAAAGATTCCAGATCTTTTTGCATTTCATTTTCATATATACTGACCGGGATTTCCTTAACAAAAACAGGAATGTCTTCTTTTATAAGTAATTTAAGTAAAATTTCGGACACATGATATGATCTGTAGAGTATGGCGATATCTTCCGCCCTTTCTCCTTTTACGAGAAGCTCCTTTATAAGACCTGCTATCTTTTTTGCTTCCGAATAAACATCCTCATTCTTCAGCAAAAAAAGTCCTCCGTCTTTTGCAGAAGCGGGTCTTATTTTCTTATTAAATCTGTTTTTGTTGTTGGAGATCAGTTTTGATGAAATATCCGTGATACTGCGATCGCATCTGTAATTTACTTCAAGATAATATATAACCGTTTCCGGAAATATTTCCGGAAGATTAACAAGAAGAAGCGGATCTGCTCCTCTGAAACCATAAATCGACTGATCATCATCTCCCACAAAAAACACATTCTTTTCTTCGCCGAGAAGCATTAAAAGAATATCAAACTGGATCGGATTCATATCCTGTGCTTCATCAACCAGTATAAAATCATATTTCCCGGAAAAATGTTGTCTCATTTCGGGATTAGCTAACAAAAAAGAATAGGTTTGAAATATCATATCATCAAAATCCATGACATTTGCTTTTTGTTTTTTTATCTGATAAAGCGAAACCGCTTCTTCTAACTTTTCGGGGGAAATAAAATCGTAAACTCTGTCCGTCTTTGTTTCCGGCAATTTATTTGTATTTAAGAAATAACTGATCGCCCTTGCTATCTCATTTAACATAACTTCATTATTTTCAAAATCCGTTATTTCTTTAATTACAGCTTTTAAATAATATTTTCTTTGTTTATCAAAAATAAGGGATTGTCCGTGATATACTCCGGAACTTTTCAGAATGTTGAAATAAAAAGAATGAAAGGTGGCAAATACTGCTCCGATTGCATCCGCATCCATTTTTACGGAACGATTTTCCATGGAAATTGCGGCTTCTTTTGTAAATGTTATAACCAAAATCCGATTGGCAGCTATGCCCTTTTCTTTGATCAGATATGAGACTCTGTGGGTTATTACCGCTGTTTTACCGGATCCCGGCGGGGCCAGCACAAGAGCCGGCCCCTTAAAATGCTCTGCAGCTCTTTGCTGTGCCCTGTCAAGAGAAAATCCGCCTCCCATCAGATCTCCTTCTCCAGTTTTTCTATTGCAGCGTTTATCCTTCTGACAGATTCCTCTTTTCCAAGGATCTCCATAAGTTCCGTTGCTCCTCCGGGAGTCATTGCTTTACCGGAAAGCGCAGTTCTTATAGGCCAAAGAACATATCCGTTCTTAAACTCATTATTTTTGGCAAAATCAGAAAGCAAACCGTATAAACTGTCATTGGTATAATCGTCATGTTCCTGTAAAACAGGACTTATTAGCTTTAACAGAGAAAGTGATGACTCTGCTGTGGTTTTCATCTTTTTATGGGTATAGAGTCCGATATCATACTCCGGCACTTCTTCAAAGAAATCTATCATATCCGGTATATCGTTAAAGGTTTCTATACGACTTTGAATAAGACCGGCGATCATTTCCTTTTTGCAATCCCGTTTGACCGTATCGTTTATAACAGGCATTGCATGCTCCAAAAACTCCTCAAAAGAAAGCTTTTTGATGTATTCTCCGTTCATCCAGCGAAGTTTAACCATATCGAATACAGCCGGTGCCTTGTTGATGTGGTGATAGTCAAAGGCTTTGATCAGTTCATCCAGACTCATTATCTCCTGATTATCCGAAGGACTCCATCCTAACAGAGCCACAAAATTAACTATGGCATCGCGAAGGAATCCCTGTTCCAAAAGATCTTCATAGGAACTGTGTCCGCTTCGCTTTGATAATTTTTGATGCTCTTCATTTGTAATAAGAGGACAATGAATATATACAGGAATATCCCATCCAAAAGCCTCGTACAATCTGTTGTACTTAGGCGAAGAAGAAAGATATTCGTTACCTCTTACCACATGTGTGATACCCATGAGATGATCATCCACTACATTGGCAAAATTATATGTGGGATAACCGTCGGATTTTATAAGGATCATATCATCGAGTTCTGCATTATCTACGGATATTTCTCCGTATATTTCATCATTAAAAGAGGTCTGTCCCTCTCTTGGATTGTTCTGCCTGATACAGTAGGGTTCACCTTTTGCCAGCTTTTCTTCTACTTCTTCCTTGGAAAGAGACAGGCAGTGCTTGTCGTAAATGGAAATTTCCTTTCCTGCCACAACCTGCTTTAGTCCTTCAAGGCGCTCTTTATCACAGAAACAATAATATGCTTCTCCCTTATCTATAAGCTGCTTTGCATAATTAAGATAAAGTCCCTGTGCCTGTCTTTCGCTCTGTACATAAGGTCCGAAGCCCTTATCTTTATCAGGTCCTTCATCATATACCAGTCCGGTATCGGCGAGAGTTCTGAAGATTATATCAACCGCTCCCTCTACATATCTTTCCTGATCGGTATCTTCAATACGTACTATGAAATCACCGCCCTCATGCTTTGTTACCAAATAAGCATAAAGCGCAGTTCTTAAATTTCCTACATGCATACGTCCGGTGGGACTGGGCGCAAATCTTGTTCTGACTTTCATTTTAGCCTCCTTTATAAACCACAGAGACGGTCTACAGAAGTAATGATCTGTAAAATCTCCGGTACATAATAATCCTGTGTCTTCATAAGTCTGTCTATCTCATCTCTCTCACTCTTAACAGCCCTGGTATTTTCTTTTATCATCTCCCTGACCTTTTTACGTCTGACAACGAGATTATGATTAACTTCCTTCATCTCATCTTCATTGCAAAAAGCCGCAGACTGCTCAAGCCATATCCTTTGGTCGTATAACTTAAGAGGCGAGAGTATCCTCATAATTCTTCCGTTGAAATATTCATGGTCAGAATTATCTCTTTCAAAATCATTCCTTTGCTTTACTGTCTCCATGTACCTTTCATAAAGATATTCAAGCTCGGATGATGTCCTTACTTTATATTTTTGTTGTTGATACCGCAAGGCCCTTGTAATATTTGCATACTTCATCCTGGACACATTAAGCATTGTAACGGTCTGATTAAAATCTCTTACCATATCAACATCTTTAAAACTTCCCGAACTCTGCCACAAAAAAAGACCGATCGCCGAAATCGCGGCAATCGCCATTGTTATGACAAAAAATGGTCGCATATTAACATCTGTATGTCCCGAAATATAAAATAAACCCGCAAGTAAAAGAGCAAACATCGCTGCAAGTATAATTGTAAGTTTTCTTACAGTACCCGCTCTTTTTTTGATGCCGTCTCTGTCTACTTCTATCTCTCCCTTTTTGGCTTCCAAAAGCTTCATGTTTTTTTCGGCGGCAGTTTGATATCTTTCGTTATCCCTCATTCTAAGAATTATCTCGGGAAGCTCATTTTCGTTCTCCGCTATCAAAATAAACTGCTCGTCGGATATGAGCTTTGGTGTATTAAGATATTTACTACGGGATTTTTCAAGTCGCTTGATCTGCGTGGCAATCTGACGCAGTTCAGCAAGATCTTCCTTGGGAAGCCTGTGTATCTTCCTGATATCCTCCAAATAATGTGTCAACACATGATATTCCGCCTTTTCAGACTCTATTTCTTTGGTAGTCGCAATAATATGTTCACAGGAATCAAGGATATAGTGTTCCGTCTTTTTGGGATTATCCCAGTCATCTATCTGATGTATACGTTCAAGTGCTCTGGAAAAGCCCTCATCTATTTCGGCTTTTTGTTTTTTCTTCCTACCAAACATGATCAAATCCGGCACAAATGATTGTACTCGTCCTTCCATTTGTTTATGATCTCATCAGCTAACTTTTTAAATGCCTCATGATGATTGTGATCATTTTTCAAACGTGAAATCTCATTTTCAAAATCTTTTATCTCATCGCTTTGATAAGCTTTTCTTACAGCATCCCTTATAGCTTCTCTTTGAGGTCCGGGAATATGATATTTCTCGCAAAGACCTGTAAATAAAGAGTCGTCTTTTTTACAAAGGCTGCAATTCAACAGTGCAATAAGCGATGCTCTTCGTTGATTCTTTTTATATGCTTTTTCGAAATACTCTCCCGCTTCATCAAAGAAAAAAAGTCTTGCATAGGCGCATCCTAAATTATGGCAGATGTCTCCCCTCAAATTCGACGACAGACCATCCTCCAACAAAAGATCTTCATAGGCAAATATGGCATCTATTATCCTTTCACTGCCAAGCAGCTTATCTGCCCTTATCTTTTTTCTCTCCGAAGCTCCGATATTCTCATAATTTTCTATTACGGCAACAACATCTCTTATCTCATTCACGGTAAGATAACCGCAGGATGTTAAAATATGCTCAGCAAATATATGCAGTGGAACTTCTTCATCAATGAGCGATAACAGTTCATTTTCGAGGTCGTTCATATGGAGTTCTCTGCCTATCCATCCGGCCAGTTCCTTCGATTCGAAGTCGTAATCAAGAAGATCGGAATTATTCTTTACATAGTAACAGAGTTCCTCAAGAGAATATATGTTAAGAGAAAGCATCTCTATATAGTATGGATTTGCAGCAATATGCCCTTTACACAGGATTAATTCTCCCATAATTCCTCCGTCAAGCTATACCAACCGTATGCTCCCAAACCTTTCCGCTGGAAGGAGCGATCTCACCAAAGCCAAGATCCCGTATTATAATCTTAATCTTTTTATCCGATAAAGGCACTGCCTCTATCCTAAGCCTTGTCATCCTGTCTCCCCTGTCTTCAAGATCGGTAAGTTCAAGCACCTGAACTCTCGACTTTCTGCTCTCCGGTCTTGATATCCAGCATTCAAACTCTCCGCTGCCGTCAAGTATAGCTTCGCATTCTCCTTTTGAATCATACCAACTCTCACCGGCAGATATCAAAGTCAAAAACTGCATTTCATTCTTATCTATGACTTTAATGGAAAGATTAAGCTTGAGCTCATTGTCTCCGATAAAGACATACGGCCATTCCTTTTTACCATCCTTTATCATACCTGCATAGCAGGCTCCCTTGGAATAAAGATTCTTCCCAAGGAAAACCCGTCTGCCCTTGCACAGTTTAGACAAAGAAAGCTTCATCCAATCTCCGTCAAAGCCGTCTCCGGTTAAAAATACTCCGGAAAAATCCTCATCTCCGATAGTATTTTCTATTACCTCTTCAAAGAAAACATCTCTGTTTTCGGAATTCATCTGAAAACTCCCCTGGCTTAAATTAACCACCATGGGTGATGTGTTTACATTTCTTGAAAGTCGGCAATGCCTGATCCTTCCGTCAGTGTAATCATACAGCATAACATTTGAATGATAAATCTGCGGATTCTGACTTAAGGTATAATAATAAAAGCATTCACTTTTGTCTATAACCAAAAGCGATCCTGCAGAAAGGCCGAGTCTGCTCGCGATCATTGAAAAGAGTTCCACAACCTTAAGTGATACCTCTTCCACACAGATAACAAGCTTTTCTATTGGTGCACCTGCATATAACTGACCTGACAAAAGAAGTATTTTATGAATGTAAATATAAAGCAATTCCTTTGCCATATATTCATCCCCATCCACAAATATAGTCTCATCTGCGAGTGCCCTTGAATACAGCTTATCCACACCGTCTGCATGAGCCACTGAAACCTGCTTTTTTGCCTCATTCCCGAAAAACCATTGTCCTATACCCCGTTTTTTGGAAATATAAGTGGGAATCTGATATGCTTCACTTCCCATAACGGTTGAAACCGTTTTCGGTTCTTCCATATCCTGTGAATAAAAGCTGAGCAATGTATAATCATCTGAAATATCGATCCCGTAATACGCCCCGTCGAGATCTCCTATATCTATTTCCATATAAATTCACCTTTTATGAAACAATTGTCGGGAAAAGTGTTCTTGAAACTTCCAGCATAACTTTATAATCCTTCATATCTCCGATAAGATCTCTCTCATTCTGATACAAAACATCACTGGATATCTGATTAAGCCTTGCGTATCTGCTTCCGCTTCCGCTTTCGATAACATCCAGATAACTGAGTTTTCCGGAACTTTTCTCCTCACCGTCATCAGCTGTAATGATCCGGTATTCTATGGTCTCTCCAAAGAAAATAACGAATTCATGAACATAGATACCATCATACATCTCTATCATATCCCGCCTCACCTCGTCTTCATTGTCTTTGGAATAAACGATCACAAGGCGAAGTCCGTGTTCATCCTTATATTCGGCAAACATTTTGTCATATAAGTGATACTTTATTATAAGTTTATCCGAAAGGTTTCGATAATACGCGAAATACTGGTTTCTCACAACATTTTCACGGATAAGATCCTCTAATATCTCGTTTTGTTTATCAGACCTTGAGGATGCCAAAGTAAGGTGACGCGAAAGAGCGATCCTCATACTGTCACTTAATTTGTTGCCCTTAGTGTATAAAAGCTGTATGTACGAAAACAGACTCTTAGGCACGGTCTTTCCGTATATAAGATAACCATGTGCATAAAAATTAACATAAGCTTCCACGAGCATCCTGTTGGCGTCTCTTTTGATGTATGAATTAAATATATCATCTATATCGGGATAATATCCTCCGACATATAAAATCTGGGTAAGTATCCTCTCTTCGAGCCCCTTAGTGTCAAGGGCGCGTGCAGCCGAATATTTCCAAAGACTGATCATAGCCCTTGTGGGGCCGGTATAATACTTGGTAAGATACAAAAGTGTCTTCTCGGATGAAAGGAACTGGTCCAAAAGATAGGCACAGATTCTGATCAGGAAATCATCAATATTATCCGTTTCATCATTTATGATCTCATTGCAAAGTCTGAGCAGCATGTTCATTGGAACAAGCTGACCGTTTCTGACCTTCAGTTTTTCGTATGCTCTTTGATACTGTTCATCATTTATCATCTGTTCGATGATAACAGCCACCATATCGGAAGAAAGTCCGACATCATCCTTAAGGGATATGAGTTCTTCGGATAAAATATCTTCCCTTGTATGTGCCTTTAATACCGAAAGAAGCAACGGATATTTTTGCTTTTTGTACTCTAAACGTATTGTACTGTCGGCAATGAACCTTCTGATGAGTTCAATATCGGTATCAATAAAATCAGCCGGATTGGAGGATTCCGAAAGCTTCTCCAAAAACAGCTCCATTGAAGTACTTTTTCCTTCTTTTTTAAGCTGTTCAAGAATATGCTGGCCCTGCAGCAATGGCTGTATATAATAGGTCGTATCTTCAGCCACAAGTCCTTCATCTGATGTATCCAAAAATACTCTGGCTTTTTCTCCGAGTATCCTTACAAACGCAATATTATCGTGAACCGGAGCAACAAAAGGCTCTTTTGCTTTCTCATCAAGTACCATAACTCTTATGGCATTTACATTGAGACAGACAACCTTTTTAACATAGAAAAGCCTTGCCATCCTTGATGCGATATCTTCATCAATAAGGCCTTCATTAAGCATATTTTGATATATTATCGCAAGATTATCATCTATCTTTTCGTGTCTTAAACATTCAAGAGCAAAGTCTTCTATCTGTCTGTGATAAGATTCATAGACTCCTTCATATCTGTCTTTATATGTAATGATATTGGCATACAAAAACGCCTTGCGTTCATAAGGAAGAGTATTTTGGTATTCAAAATACATAAGCAGCCGTTTCGGAAGCATCCTTATATCTCCAAGAGGAGTCGAATCCAGGAAAGCTTCATAAAGACCGTTGATAAGCATTTCTTTTTCAATGGCAATATCGTACCAACGCCTGTACTCCTCACCAAGCATCGGTGTACGAAGCAGATATGTGATGAGGATCTCGAACACATCCTCTTCCATATATGTCTCATATCCGTAAACCAGTAATCTGTATATCCGTTTATCAAATGTCCTCTTTTCGGACACAAGCGATGAAAACTGGATAACCATACTCCTAGTCAGTTTCTGCTTTCTCATCGCAAACATGAGCATCTTTATACTAAAGTCATCCAGTTTCCTTATAAGAAGCGGATCCTGGGATATTAGTTCCAGTACTTCAAGGTACAATATCGGACTATGATTGCCACTGTCTATCCATTGGCGCAGAGACGTTAATTTACGTTTTGTATCGGTAAGATACTCCTTGCGTAAAAAAAGAAGAAACCAAAATATCCTGTAATCCTCAGGATAAAGCCTGAATATACCTTCTATCTCCGCCGTGAGCTTATTAACATAACTCTCCTCCGGCTCTATCAATGTACAGACATATAAAAGATATGCCCAATCAAAACTCTTTTTATTTTCTATTGTTTTCTTTTCGTCGGAAATTATCCAAAGCGCCTCCTGGCGTCTTCCGTTAACAATATAGGCCTGAGCTTTAAAAAGCTTAAGGAAATGACTGTCCGGGTCATTATCCAAAAGATCCTCAACGATAGCAATACTGTCATCACACCATGAACCTATGGAAATATTCCTGAGTCTGAAATCCTCATAGATCTGCAAAAGTCTTAAAATACGTTTCTGATATATAATATGTGCAGATTCTTTTTTCTTCTCTTTGGGATTGGTAGACACTAAAAAGTCTACCTTTTCGAGATATCCGGTAGTCTCTATGGTAAATGATCCCCTGTTTATCCCGTCATGCAATTTATCAAAATGGATATAACAGGAAAGATCAAGCCTACTGCCCAGGAAAAAATCCGGTGTTATCGAAGAAGGTTCAACCGTAAGAAAATCACAATCACAGTGAACATTCATTTTGAAGTATCCCCAGTTGTTTTTGGTAACCGTAAATACTTCTTTGCAATTCTCGGTTATCTCATAAAACTCCGTCTGCCCACGGGTGAGAGTAAATCCAACCCTCTCTTTAAGTCCGGCTGCAACCAAAAAAGATTCCAAATTAACAGCCGAAGGAGTTGCCATTGCAAATCCTCTGTAAAGAATGGAAAGTTTCTCTCCCTGCCCATCCATAAACTCGGAAAAATCCTCGGAATTAAACATCATAAGAGCATCACGTGGATGTTCCTTACAGATCTCCGTGAATTGTTCGAGAGTACGTATACTTTCACTTTGTTTATTTAACGCGGGATATCTTTTATCTACGATGATCTCGTATGGAATTGTAGACTCAGTCTGATTACAGACAATCGACAGCTCGCCTTTTATGCGATCATCCTCACGAAAGCCCTTTGTTTTCGCAACAAATCGAACTCTTATCTCTTTACCTTCGAAGTTGGGAAAAGGAACGGTGACATAGGGATTCGAAGAGTAAACGATACCACGCAGAGTGACATCGTTGGTCGAACGTATCACAAACTCTCCCTCTGCATCCTCACCGCAAACGATATGTACTTCGATTTTATCACGATCAAATTCCAGTACAGGTGCTTCTTCCCTGAACCGGTCTTCGGACATGCGCCAGATTCTCTTACGCACCGGTCTGCTCTCCTATCCAAGATTTGCAAAACAGAAAACTTTTCTTTATAATATCCAAAGAAAATCCTTATATCAACATTATCCTAACAATTATACACAATATAAAGTTTTTTAGCAATGGAGAGTATATAAAATGATAAAGCATAAAGATCATTTTCATGGCAGCGATTTGGAAGAAATCGAAAAAATATACGGTATAAACAAAAACGAAATTATAAGTTTTTCCGCCAATGTAAATCCACTTGGAATCTCGAAGCGTCTCGCATCCGAGCTTTCCGATCACATACGTGCGATCGAAAATTATCCCGACAGAGAATATAAGGGACTAAGAGAAGCGATCTCCGCCTACTGCGGTGCTCCCATGTCCGAGATCATAGTCGGAAACGGCTCTACCGAGCTTATTTCACTTTTTGTAGGAATAACAAAACCAAGACGTGCTCTTATTATCGGTCCCACATATTCTGAATATGAAAGGGAAATAACACTTGCGGGCGGCAAAAGTTCCTACTTCCCGCTTCGTGCCAAGGATGATTTTAAGCTCGACACAGACGAACTTTGCGAAAGACTTAAGTCAGATGTTGACCTACTTATCATCTGTAACCCCAACAATCCTACTTCAAGTTCTATCAGCAAATCCGAGATAAGACATATCCTCGACGTATGCAAAGAGCATTCGATCTACGTCATGGTTGATGAAACCTATGTTGAATTCTCTTCCGAGCCTGAAAAGATCTCTTCCATACCTCTTACAGAGTTTTACAATAACATCATTATCCTGCGCGGAACAAGCAAATTTTTCGCTGCTCCCGGCCTTAGACTCGGATATGCTGTTACGGGAAATGAAGATCTGTCAAAAGAGATCAATCAGCATAAGAACCCATGGATGATCAATTCTCTTGCAGAAGTTGCAGGTACAATTATGTTTGCGGACAACGATTATATAAAATCAACAAGGGATTTGATCCGCAGCGAAAGAGACAGACTTTTTGAGAAATACCAAAACACCGAAAGATTTAAACCATACTCTCCCACAGCTAATTTTATGCTACTTGCCATAAGAGACGAGGATCTTACAAGTCACATGCTCTTTGAAAAAGCAATAAGAGAAAAAATGATGATAAGGGATTGCTCTACCTTCCCCTTCCTCGACGAAAAATATATTCGCATTTGCTTTATGAATCCCGATGATAACGACAGACTCTTTGATTGTCTTAATTCATAACAAAAACGAGCAGGTTGACTGCTCGTTTTTTGATGCTTATTTTTTTTCTGTAGGTGTTGATGCGGAAGCAGCGGCCTCAGGCTTTTCAACTGCAGCCACAGCAGCTTTTTGCATGGGAATCCGGCAGTTTTTATTGCTTCCGAATTCAACGATAATAGTATCATCATCAATATCGATTACAATTCCGTAAAAACCTGATGTCGTAAGTACGGTATCACCAATTGCAAGATCAGAAAGCATCGCAGTCTTCTGTTTAGCTTCTTTTTGCTGGGGACGGAAGATCATAAAATACATAAATCCAAAAAGAACTACGATCCATATAACCAGTCCTACTGTACCGCCCATCATTCCACCGATGCCCGATGTACTTGATGCATTTGCAAGTAAATTTATAGTGTTCATAAAAAACCTCCGTAAAAAAATCTTTTTCTATTCTATCTCATACAATGATGATTTTCAAGTTTAATTATTATTTGGACCGTAATATTCGAAACCAAGCATGGTAATATCGTCAAACTGGGGCGCTTCACCGACAAAATCATCAATTTCTTTTTTAATATTGGGTAACAGATCCATCATAGAGCAGTCAATGTTTTCATTCAGGGCTTTCAGCATCCTCTCCTCACCAAACAACTCATCATTTTTGTCTGTTGCCTCAACAACTCCATCGGTATAGACAAATAATACATCCCCCGGCTGCATCTCAAATTCGTGTTCTCTGAAGGTAATTCCGGGTAAAACCGCAAGCGCCGGTGAGTGTCGGTATTTTACAATTTCGAACATACCATCGCTTCTTTTTATCACAGGATGTTCATGTCCTGCGTTAGCAGCAATTCCTTTACCTGTAGAAAGATCAAAGATTGCAAGCCATACAGTAACAAAAAATT
The DNA here is from genome assembly GCA_024693455.1 of Lachnospiraceae bacterium. Taxonomy (GTDB): domain Bacteria; phylum Bacillota; class Clostridia; order Lachnospirales; family Lachnospiraceae; genus Weimeria. The sequence goes on along the minus strand of JAILKW010000049.1, from coordinate 8,072 downwards.
CGGATTTATTTCCTTCGCAAAGGTTCTCACTAACATCCGAAAGGATGGCAGAAGGGGAAGCCTCTCCCATCTGTGTCCTGTTCTTTATCAGAGTCTTGGCAATTACCATAAATAAGGCAGCAGGAACTCCTTTTCCGGAAACATCTGCCATAACCATTGCCAAATGATTCTCATCGGTAAAGAAAAAGTCATAAAAATCTCCGCCCACTTCTTTTGCCGGAGTCATGCTTGCATAGATATCAAAATCCTTTCTTTCCGGAAACGCCGGAAATATTATGGGAAGCATCTCTGCCTGAATATTTGTAGCAACATTAAGCTCTGTGCTTATTCGTTCCTTTTCAGTGGTAACTTTTTGAAGATTATCTATGTATTCATTGATCTCATTTTCAAGTGAATAAAAAGTCTTACTAAGATCTTCTATTTCATCTCCCGTCTTAATACTGTTTAATATTTCGGATACTTCTCTTTTGTTAGTAATAAATTTCTTTGCTTCTTCCGCAACAGTCTTAATAGGCTTTGATATAGATTTCTTTGAAGTATAGTAACCGACTAAGGAAACAACTATCATCAATATAGCAGAAAATATAGCCATGCTTTTGAAAAAATTCCTAAGGAAGGGCTCCAATGTTGTCATTGGTATTTCAACATTTATAAAGGCAATTGTTTTCCCCTCATAAACAACGGGATATGATGCGGTTGTATTATGTCCGAATTCACTTTTACTCTCCAAGAAATCCGTTGTAGGAACGCCGGTTTTATAAGCCTCCATGCTGATCTGTTTAAATTTTTCAGGGAGAGCTGAAGCATCTCCCAGATTAAAACATTTATCCTCTTCTATGTAGCTGTCCATTATGTAGATTATTGATTTTTCAGCATTAAAATCCGGAACACTGACATAAATGTCGTTGGCATTCATGTTTTTTCTTAAATTAACCAGCCTTTTGTATATATCCCGATATCTATCCGTCTCTGTAAACTCAGCAGCTTCTTCTTTTGAAATCTCTCCTCTTGAAACCTTTAAGGCAAAGTCTGCCATTTCTTTCAGTTCACCATCTTCAAAAAAATCCTCTGTTGTATGGGCCAACTGATATGCGGTATCACTGTATTGTTTCATTATGTAATAATCAAAGGTATACAGGCCCAGAATAAGACTTCCACAGCTGACAAGAAAAGAAACCAAAAACAAAAGTGCACCTATTTTATATTTTATGCTGATATGCTTTTTCATTTCCTATTTTTCCTCCAGTTTCTTCAGGAAAGCAACATCCTGCCCCTCCACTATCTGCATGGGTTTTATCTGGCCTTTAAGCTTGTCCTTCTTTTTTAAGAGCTCAACCATGCTGCCGGGCTTTAAGAAACAAACCTCCGGAGCCCCTATCTGTTTAAGATTAAAACGCAGATCATCATAGTCCGGATTAAGACTTGCCATTATCCTATCCATCCTTGAAGCGGCATCCGCTTTATCGTATTTTTTTTCGGTACTGTCTTCTATAAAGCAAAGATAATTTCCGGGAAGTCTCTCGTAATCTGCCGCAAAGCAAAACTGGCTGAAGGATCCCGACAGCTCTTCTTCAAGTTTTGAAACCACCTTTTGAAGCATGGAAGTCGTGGATTTTTCTCCGCCTATGGAAATCATCTGGTTACGGCGATATCTGAAAACAATAACCGGTAAGCAGCCATAATAATCTGTAACCTTAACAATGTCGTTAGTACAGTATCTGTATAGTCCCGACCAGTTTGTTATTACAAGTTCATATGATTTTCCTATTTCAAGCTGATCCGCCGTGAATGTCATATCCTGATCCGAAGCTGTATTTTCAAGTGGTCTGAATTCAAAAAAACCGCATCTTGGCAAAAGAACATATTCATATGACTCTGTTTCCATCGGTACTCCGATATTGCACTCTGAACATGCATAGCTGTAAAAATATAAGGGTATATCCTCTCCCAAGTACCTGCGAAGAGATTGTTCTTCAACTCTGAAATCAGCTGCACTTATACCAAGGCATACATGAAGACGCGGCCAAAGTCTTTTTCCTATACCTTCAAAGCCCTCATCACAGACTTTTCGTATATATGCTATTCTGTCCTTTGAAATCCCTGTATTTCTTAAAACCTCTTTTATATCGTCCGCTACGCAGATATTTTCATCTATTCGTCCTTCTTCCATCTCACCTAAGATTTTTTTATAATTCTTTTCAAGATAACTGAAGAACAAGAGCTGATCATATAAAAAAGTGGATTCTATACTGATAATGTCCTCACATGCCAGGGCAGCATATAATTTTGCATAAATATAGTCCTTAGTCTGACCACTGTTAAAATACATGGTCTTACCGCCAACATAATCATCGAGATCCAAAAAGCCCATCTCATATATATTTCTTGCATATGCTGTGGTAATAAAGGTTTCTTTTTCCGGCTTATCGTCAATATCCGAAATATAAATAGGGATAAGAAGCCTCTTCCCTCCTGACAAGCCAACAACATCATCATTGATCCTGTCTGTAATGTTATTATACTGAGAAAAAGCTTTGTAAGTAACGGGAATATATTTTCTTTTCCCTGTGGTCCCACTTGTCATCAGAAAATGCTTAACCTTATGCGCTGTAAGAACATTTTCCTCTCCTTCATACATACGGTCTATTTCATCAGAAACATCCTCAAAATGAATAAGCGGCACATTTTTCTTATAATCATCTATATTTTTAATCTTTTCAAAATTATATTTTTTCCCATATTCGGTATTTATATTATCGTTAATGATCGAAGTTAAAACTTCGTTATAAACACTTCCTTCCGATAATGCATCTTTATCAAGAGGATCATTCCTGTTTATATTAACCTGCACTTTTTTCCTCCTCATATTCAAACATGATACTTATTGTATTTAATCCCAAAGTATATGAATATTTTATAATCTCAGCCATCTTTCGCAGCATATCTATTCCGATAAGGTAATCATCATCCGATTCGGTGTCCTCAAACGGGTTGTAGCTGAAACCTGCACACCTGACATTTATTCCTGCAACTCCCATATGGCAAAACACGCGAAGATCTATATTTTCAAGATTTGCTTCTTTATCTATTATGACCGTTAGCAGCTCTTCAATTGAAAGTCCAAGCTTCATAATAAGATTATCGGGCAAACCGTTTATTTCACAAAAGCTTAGTATCTTCTCACTGGCATCGCATACATCCGAAACATTTGCCTTTATCGAAAAATCCAAAACCTTGTTTTCCCGTTCAAGTATATCATCAAGCAGTCCGAAATAAGACAATGGCCTGTCTGTTTTTTTGCTTCCTTTCACTAAAAAAGCAGCTATTACAAGGTATGCCAGAATTGGCAAAATGCTTCCGATCACCAGGAATAGCCAGATAAAAGATCCTGCGCCGCTTAGCATAAGTGCAGCTAATACGATAAAAACCAGTCGTCTCAGACATACCATTACATTTGATAATCGGTTTTTACCTATGGCATTAAGATATACCTCAATTATTGTTCCAATAGTTGAAAAAACCGTGCTGATCCCCAAACATGCGATAGGAAAAGCTAAATTATTATTAAGCGAAAATATACCTTCTATCTGATCATTAAAGCCAAACAATATCAGACCAAATATAGCGGACAGTATTACTCCGATCTCGCATTCAAGTTTAACTAATGATCTTATCCTTCCGTTTTCTCTTCCTGTATTAAAAACAGAAAGCATGGGGGCTCCCGTTCTTGAAACGCCCGTGGAAATAATAAGTGTAAGCTCTGATAATGTATTGATCACAGCCCAGATATGTGATCCCGTTGCACCCATTGCATTAAGAATTATGTGATTTATACAAATTAGTTTGATTGCATCATACAGGTTTCCCAGGGACGATACGGAGCCGTATTCCAATATATCTTTTATCCTGTAAGGTCTTAATTTTGATAGCGAAAAAGAATAATTACTTACTCCCCTCTCCAGTGCATAAAAACTATAAACAGTTGATACGATCACAGCCAAAACACTTGCAAGAGCGGCTCCCTTCATTCCCATATTAAGGGGATATAAGAACAGATAATCAAGGATAACATCTACTGCAACCATTATGGCAACCGTTATGGAAATATCCTTCTTTTTTGCCTCTAAATGTAAATATAAAGATGGTACATAACATATTATAAAAGGAACAGATCCGGCAAATATGACGGTACAATACTCTTTAACATAATCCCTGTAAGCGCTTTTGTTTGCCAAAAGATCCGATATAGGACCAACAAATATAAGACCAAGGATCATAATAACAATCCCGGTAACCAATGAAAAAAATATCGCGCTATGATAGAACTTTTCAGCTTTTTTTGTTTCGGTTCTTCCCATGTATTTTGCGGAAAGAAAATAACAACCGTAAGAAAACAAAGAACCTAATGTGCATAAGATCAGGTAGATCGGCATACTTATGTTTACCGCTGCAAGGCAGTTGCCTCCAAGCCTTGACGAAACGAAAACACTGTCGATTATCGCATTTATCGTCCCTCCCAATACGGAAAACATTATCGGAAAAAGTAATTTTAAGTATTCTTCTTTTATCAGTTTATCATTTTGATGCATTAAAAATACCTCATTTACTTTACATCACAGTGCTCATTTGGCATTATCACTTAAAAATTATATCCCAAAGTCAATGATATTCGCAAATCCGCTTTGCTACCTGCTCATAACGCTGGCACGGCAGATTTATTTTCATACGTTAAAATACTATCATATCCTATGGTCAAAGTATAGATTATAAGTAATTAATTGGCGGGTAAAATACCTGTAAAACCGGGGTAAAGCTTACTCTGCAATAAAGCTTACATTCGTAGTCCGCTTCGCCACTTCCTAATAAACCCAGTGGCACTTCGTGCCAATAGTAAGAAAAAGGTGTTCTAACAGAAACCCTGCTAAAACACCTGACTCATCTCATCTATTTCATCCTGATCCAAAACCACGCATTTTTTATCTCTTATGGCATACACCCTCTCACAGGCTGAAAGTACAGTAGGTCTGTGCGTGGTGACAATACAGGTTCTCGGATATTCATCCTTCATAATGTTTTTAAGTACCTTGCGCTCGGTTGCCACATCAAGAGCACTTGTAGCCTCATCCAAAAGAAGGATCGGTGATTTACGAAGAAGGGATCTGGCTATCGAAAGTCTCTGAGCCTGTCCTTCCGAGAAACCGCCGCCTCTTTCCTTTATCATGCTGTTAATGCCCTCCGGAAGCTTTTCAACAAACTCCCATGCACAGGCAGCCTTTAGGGCTTCGATTATCTCTTCATCCGTCGCATCCTGTTTTACGTTTCTCATGTTTTCCGCTATAGTTCCGGAAAGCATTGTATTCCCTTGAGGAACATAAGAAAACAGCTTTCTCGTAGCCGGTGTAAGCGTTATATGTTCAGCATCGCTTTTGCTGCCGTCTCCACTTATCACCTCTGCACTACCATCCTGGGTTTTCATCAGCGAAAGAAGAAGACGGAGCATAGTGGTTTTTCCTTCTCCCGAAGGTCCGACAAGACCTATTATCTCATGAGGCCTTGCCTCAATATCCGCTCCTTCAAATACAAGAGTTCCGTTGGCATAGGCATATTTTACATCCTTAAGAACAAGGGATACACCCTCCTCTTTATACTTTGATGCAAACTCTGTTACCTTATCGTTATCAGAGTAATCCTCCCTTGGCATCTCCACAATATCCATAAGCCTGCCTGCCGATGTGGTAAGAGAGATTATGGACGGGATAAGAGATGTAAGATTTCGAGTAGAGGTTGTCAGATTTCCTGCCTGTGACAGAAAAAGCGTCATGGTTCCGTATGATATACTTCCGCTCCAAACACGGTAAATTCCCCATCCGTAAGAAGCATTTGAAACGATAAGGGAAACAAAGGTCATCAAAAGAGAAGTTCCCATCGACATTCTTTGAAACTCCAGTTTCATATCAATGACATCCTGTTGGTTCTTTTTTAATTTATCCGTATATAATTTGATAAGGTCAAATGCCTTTATGGTTTGAATATTTGAAAAGGTCTCCTGGTTAAAACCTGAAAGCCTTGCACTCATCTCTGCCGCCCTTTTATTATTATTTACCATCCTTTTTAACAAAGTCTTGGATAATAAAATACTTACAGGCATTCCGGCAAAGGCAAAAATAATAAAGGTCCAGTCATTTTTTATCAGCACCCAAAAGGCAATAATAAAATTAAAAGAATAAATAAAGATATTGGGAATAAAACTTAGGATTCCGCTTGAGATCGCTCCTGTATCAGAGCCCCATCTGGTAAGAAGATCTCCGGTGTGGTAATTGGTAAGGGACTCCCAGTCGGTATTAAGTATCTTCTCAAAAATATCATTACTTATCTCACAGCTTACCTTCATGGAAATCTTCGCTGAAATATATGAAGTTATCTGTGAGATCACACTGGTTATCATAGATATTACTATCATAATAACGAAAGACTTTATAAGATCTCCGTCAAATTTATACCCTGTAATTTCATCAACCAGGTTCTTTGAAACATAAGCCATTCCAAGAGAAACAAGGGACTGACTCATTCCAAGTACCGTGTAAAATATTACCGTCCAAAAATTATTTTTTGCATATGAATATATCCAGAGGGTCTGTCTCCACATTTCCTGAAGGCGTCCCTCTTTCACTCTCTTTAAGTAAAATTTCAGACTTGCCATATTTGTCACTCATATACCATAAACTTTAAACAACCATTTAATAATATCAAAATACATATATTTTAACAATAATGAACTCAAAAACAGCACTGCTATTGCAGTGCTGTTTTAACGCCTGTTTAAAGATGAACTTTAGTTACCGTCAGCGCCTTTGCCCTGAACATTTGCTGTCTTCTCACATACAATTGTACTTGATACAACCTGAATCGTCTTATACTCCGGAGAGTGAATCTTAAGAAGAGAGTTAAAGTTATCTCCTGATCCATATGCATTAGCATGGCTCTCTCTTGTAAGAATAACCTCATTTCCGTTAGCGTCTGCTGTAAATCCTTCAAACTCAGCAGATGTTACAACCTTATCAAATGTAATATGCATAACTGTCTTAACTGAAATATGCTGAACATTGCCGTGCCTTGCAATAACACGGAAAGTACAATATCCACCTGCATCATCCTGATCCTTTTTAACTTCTATTGACCAACATTTACTGCTTCCACTTGCAGCAAACACACCTTCCGCAAGATCATTATTCTGTAAAACTATGGGACTCTCATAATTTTTCATAACTTATCCTTCTTTCTTTAACATTCATTTCATAGTGCGAATACTACACCCATAAAATCAAAATGTCAAGTTTATCTTCTAATAAACATTCTTTTTAGATGTCAGACATCTACATAAAAAGATTACATATTCCAATCGGTAACCGGATCATCGGGACCATATCCTTTGCGCTCCCAGGAAGGCATGCGATTTCCGTCATCTGCCTTATAACTTTCTGCTTCCCCGCTCGCAATATAATGAGTCTTAAGCCCACACTCTCCGCCGGCCTGAGTAAATGCCGGGCATCCAAGGCATCCAAACTGCTTTTTATATCCTCTCTGTTCTCCGGCAGCCCACTGCGAATGATCGGGCGAAACAAAATTTCCTTTAATATACTCGCTGTCGCACTTAGGCGCATTTGCAGATTCTTCTTCTGTAATAACGCCGCCACATGCAGTGAAAATACCTTCTGCCAAATTATCAAGCTCTATAACCTTAGGTTTGTTATACATAATTTTCTCCTTCACAAAGCAATTAAATACAACCTTCTTCTAAAAAACACAATTATACTTCTTAAATCTAACACCTAAATCAGCGAATGTAAAGGGTTTGATTAAATACAATATATCAAAAGCCTCCGGACGGATAATCTATAGCGAGCTCGTGTCATAGAGCGAGCGCTGATTCATCCGATTCGGAGGCGGTCTTGCATCTTTTCATTCTCTCCTCTCAGCGGTTTAAGTCATTTAAACTTCCTTTAGATCGATGCTAGATCGGCATAGCGACATCTACCGAACGAATGTAGATCTCCGAGGTCGTCGCATCATTC
>JAILKW010000333.1 GCA_024693455.1 Lachnospiraceae bacterium | reverse complement strand
GCGGAGCGTTTAACTCAGTCGGAGCTTGTACCCCGACTGAGTATAGTTTGTCATAACCCCCACCTACGCTAACGCTTAGAGGTGGGGGATTTCTCCGACTGAGTTAAAGCAGGTGAGCACGAAGTTCAGCTCCGCTTTGATGCGAAAGATATGCAGGCGGTATATCAAGCATGGTCTTCGCACCTGTCATGCCTTCACTTTGCATCCTGTGTGCAGCCCTTGCGCATGCTGACAGAACAGCTCCCGTAAATTCGGGATTTGAATCCAGTTTAAGACTAAACTCTATAACATGATTTGTGTCTGAATCCGTACTTCCTGAATATATAACACTTCCGCCATGAGGAAGGCCCTTATGATCTCTGTCAAGTTCCTCCTGAGAGATAAATGTGACCATTGTATCATAATCGGCAAAATAGTTGGGCATGGTCTTGATCTCCTGCTCTATCTTTGCCTTATCAGCTCCCTCTTTTGCAACAACGAAACACTCTCTTGTATGTTTTTCGCGGGTTGAAAGAGTAGGATTTGCACCGCTTCTTACCGCTTCAAGAGCAGCAGGTACAGGTACTGTGTACTGTCTTGCGTCTGCCACTCCTTCTATTCTTCTTATGGCATCGGAATGTCCCTGTGAAACGCCCTTGCCCCAGAAAGTATAATCTACTCCGCTCTCTAAAATAGCGTGTGAATAGCATCTGGCAAGAGAAAACATTCCCGGATCCCATCCTGCTGAAATAACAGCAACTTTACCGCCTTCCTTTGCAGATTTATCAACTTTTTCAAAATGAACCGGAATATTTGCATGTGTATCAAAACTGTCTACAACATTATACTCTGATGCATACTTAGGTGTCTGAACCGGAAGATCCGTAGCCGAACCTCCGCAGATAACAAGAACATCTATATCATCTTTCATATTATCAAGTTCATCTATACCCAAAACCTTAGCGGACGGAGTATTTATGGATAAAGACTTCGGATCTCTCCTTGTAAATACAGCAACAAGCTCCTGATCCGGGTTAGCATTTACAGCCTTTTCCACTCCTCTTCCAAGGTTTCCATATCCTAAAATACCAATCTTAGTCATCATTAATGTCCTCCCGATTACTTAACATCAGATGTACAATGTGCACACTTTACAGCCTCGATGGGAATCATGCTCTTGCAGTAAGGGCATTCTTTCTCTGTAGGCTCTGCCTCTTCCTCTTCTTTTTTGGCAAGATTTGAAATCTTATTAAGAGTCTTAACCAATATGAATATAACAAGTGCCATTAAGATAAAGTTAATGACTACTGTAAGGAAAGTACCGTAATTAAGTGTTGCTGCACCGGCTTCCTGCGCTGCTGCAAGAGTTTTATACTTACTCCCGTCAAGAGATACAAACCAGTTTGTAAAATCTATACCTCCGGTCAAAGCGGAAATCACCGGCATAATGATATCATTTACAAGAGAATTGATTATGCCCTGGAAGGCACCACCGATTATAACACCGACTGCCATATCCATTACATTTCCTCTCATAATGAAATCTCTGAATTCACCGGCAAAACCTCTGCTCTTACCGGCAACACTGCGTAGTTTATCTTTTGTTGCCATAAACTTTCCTCCTTATTAAAAAATTCGTTTTCGAGTATAACACATGTAAATATAAAATGCACGTTACAATGTCATTTTCTGATACTCATTTCTTATTGCCCGGGCTTTTCTCAAAAAACCCGGAAGATGAGCAAAAACAAACATTTCTCTGCCCTTTTCAAACTCTTCCGGAAGATCCTTTATACTATCGCAGCAAATGTTTTGTCCGTCCTTTTCTATTTCACCGATTATACCATCCTTTGCCTTACCCATGACGTTATTTACAGCATCTTCATATGCAGCCATAACGGTGGCGGCTTTTTGGAACCTCTCTCCCTTATATCCTTCGTATTGGACAAGATACACCGAGGTCAGAAAGGTAATTGCCATATTGGGAAGTTTCTCTTCGGGAGTATGCAAAATAAAATAGCGGATCCAGTTTCTCCATGCATAATAAGTGGGAAAAGTGTTAACATCCTCTTTTTTTGCTCCCATACAATGAAGTGCTTTTGCATCACCCACAGAAGCAACCTTCCATCCTGCTTCCCTTGCCCTTGTGCACCATTCAGTATCATCCCAATAAAGAAAATTCTCTTCAGGCATAAAACCGATTTGGTCCACAACTTCCTTTCTTATTATGAGTGCACAGGCCGGAACAGCATCGGAATAAACAAACTTAGGCATAGTTCCGTCTTCTGTCCTGCCAAGATCCGGCACCTCGGTACAAAACGATTCAAAATTTATTATCTGCCCATAGTTTTGTACCGTATCCGGTCTCTCATAATGGTAAATCTTTGCAGCTGCTATTCCGGCTTCCTCATGCTCAATCAAAAAATCAATAAGCTTTTGAATACAGTTTTCATCTAAAAAAGCATCATTATCTACACACATAAGAAAGTCATACCCTTTTTTATATGCTGCCTTAAGCCCGGTATTAAATCCTCCGCTCCCTCCGAGATTTTCGGCATTTACAATAAGTTCAAGTCCAATTTCAGACTCATCACCCAGCCTCCCCCGGTAAAACCTTTTCTCCGGAACATTTCCGTCGTATTCATTTAGCGAATATTCTCTTATGACGGTCCCTGCCGATCCATCCGAAGACGCATTATCACAAATATAAAGGTCAAAATCCGAAAACTTCTGCTCCGATACAGCTTTTATACATTCAAGAAGCTTATCTTTTTTATTATAATTGCAAATGACTACGCCAAGTTGCATTTAATCCTCCCAAAACTTATTTCAATCCTGTTTTACCTCTTTGCAAACGATCTCATATACCGCAAGTACATTCCCCTTCCCACCGGAAAACCCAAGTACGGCTTCGTACAGATTTGGATACAGTCCGCCGCTCCCAGACTCGTTATGAGAACGAAGTATATTACCCTCCTTTGTAAGAGCTATCGTATGTATCATCGACCTTATATCTCCTGCAACATTCTCTCCGCACAGAATATAGGCCATTCGTTCATCTGATACAGTGCTGCCTAAAATCACCTCTTTGATCTTAAGTCTTCTGATAAAAAGGCCGGTTTTTAAAATATAATCGTAAACAGCCGTGAGTGAGGTCCCGAAATAACCGTATAATGATACTCCTCTCTTTTCAAAATCAGCTATTAAGTCCGCAAATTCCTTCTGCTTTCCGAAATATTTAAGCACATTATATACGGCTATGATCTCACAACTGTTCACCGATGCATCAAGTGCTTTACCTCCAAGCAATCTGTTGGAAAGAAAATTCTTTTGCACTCCGTATCTGAAAGGACTCATCAGTTCCTGTCTTTCAATATAACCGTCTCCCGTTTTTGACACGGGAATATTCTTATTATTCTCGTAATTTGCCCTGCTTTCCTCTTCTTTTATCTTAAAAATTTTGGAAAACAGATTGATGAAAAAAAGTATCAAGATAATTCTCCCTTTTAAAGTCTCGCACGGACTCTGTCGTAAAATCACGACAGTCAAGACTCGCTCGCGAGTCTTGCGCGCCGGATTCGGGTCTGCTTCAGCAGACAAATTCATGTCCGAATCCGTGCGCATCCTCGCGGAGCGTTTAACTCAGTCGAAGCTTGTACCCCGACTGATTATAGTTTGTCATAACCCCCACCTACGCTAACGCTTAGAGGTGGGGGATTTCTCCGACTGAGTTAAA
>JAILKW010000265.1 GCA_024693455.1 Lachnospiraceae bacterium | reverse complement strand
ATACAGTTCTTCGATATTACTGATCCCAGCTACCTTTGCAGCTGATATAACCATCAATTTTTCGTACTCAGGCATCCTTAATCCTAAAATGACTTTATTTGGCTTCATTTTGATACATGTGCGATCAGGCGTCATAGTCGGGCGAATCATACGCCATTCTTGATCATATTAGTGGCATTTTTTCTTAATTAGCGAAACACGTTCCGCTTCCCATATTACCGTTTTTGTACTTAATTCTACAATCTGTCGTGGAACTTGCTCTCCCCACAGCATACAGGCCAAAGCAAACTGTGTCGCATCATAGGCATCCTCGGTATAATAAACGGGATATACAAAAGGCTTTTCAATCAATGAGCGGCAATTCTCGCACATTTTTTCTTTACCGCATAAAAATGAACTATCATCCTTAACATCATAAATCAGGGCAAAGCCTCTGTAATTATTTGCGTATTTGAGCCATAGCGTCTCGTTCATCGCATCTTCGCAGAAGCATATGGAAAACAGGTTCTTTTGTATGATTGTTCTGATCTGTCTTATACGTTCGGGAAAAATAGATAGATCCAACGGATGATCTTTCAGATTATCAAGAAATTGCTCAGCGCTCATTCCGATAACGGGCTCTAATGCCACAAGTCTATTGCGTAAATCTGGATTACCTGAATCTAGTAAAGATTTGAGTAAATCATATAACGCTTTCACGCGAGGAAAATCAACGTGAATAAATGTATCAAAAGGATCATCGTAGTGATCAGCTGAAGAGTAATATAGTTTATTCTCTTGCAACTGCAGCAGGGAACTCTCGCTTACAGGACGAAATCTGCACAGGTATTCGGGAGTATTTATCGTAGCAAGTAGCGCCTGCAAATGATCAGGAGTATTGTCTCGAATACTGCATAGCGTATCCCAAAATGTTTTTCTTTCTGAACTGTTCATTATTTCTTATCCTCACCATTGATCTAATTTGTCATTTTATTGTAATCTGCCAGTAGTCTGCATGGAGGAATCTACACTCCACAGGTCATGCAAAGTCGTATCCTTGGTAGATAGATGGACAATTTCTTTTGCCTACCTAAAGCAGATGGAAAAAGCGCATAATTAGAAGCCTTTTGTATCTTCGATCGAGAATATACAGTGTTCAGATTTGCATAAGGTTTTAGGTGCCGGTGTATGGAAATGTGTTTCAATGGACAACACTCAATTATATTTCTTGAATATACGCTGCTGTCTTTACGCCAAATCACATCTCAGTTATGAGGTTTCTTCAATGCCCGTTTTATTTTTGCCATATGCTTTTTGACCGGCTTTCGTATTTCTTCAGTATCTCCAAAAATACGCTCGGCTCTTTGAACATATGTAAAGAAATTTCCGCTGTCTTTTCCGCTTGGCCTTGCTCCTCTTTCGGAATATCTCTCGTATAAATGATCCTTTCCTTTCTGATCCGGATTTCCCGCTATAGCATGTGCCTTCCGGTACATCCGGTAATAGTACTTACTCACCGTCTTTGCCCGTAAAGTAGTTGTCGTGCCATCAAAGGTAAAGCCCAGGAAATTGATGACTCGCTTCGAACCATCTGCATTCTCAAGGAAAGATTCTCCTATATTTTCTATGTAAGGAAGATTCGTCTTGTATATCTGTGTTTTTTGCGGCTCCAGCGTCAATCCAGGTGTGTCTTCGATTATCTGATTGATTGAGAAAATCGCTTTTCTCGCTGCTACTTCATCCAATGGCAGAACTACCATAAAATCATCGCTGTATCTCATGTACAGTCCTGCACATTGATCTGTTATATCCTTAATCTTCCGGTCCACATCCATCATGTAGACATTCGCAAGCAATGCGCTGATCGGTGAACCCTGAGGGATACCGAAAGGATCTATGTGCTTTTTTATATGCGACCGGTACTTCTTGTACTGTTCCTTGGTTAAAACTGTGTTCTTGGAATTCAGCTTCTTTCTTCCTGCACTTGTTACAGGTAATCCGTTCAGCTCCAACAGGTCTTCCAGCTCCCAGGTGCTGTATCTGGTAATATTTTTGAAAATCGTGTAATGATCCGGCGGAAGCTGCTCCACACCAAGAAGGCTGCACCATTGCCGCTTCAGATACTGGTGATCCAGGTTATCGAAGAAGCCTGTGAAATCACCTATCATCACATACGCATTGGGCTTGACCTTTATAAAATCAAACGCCTGCTTAGCAAGATGAATGTTATTCTTTCCCAGATCCGATCTGTATGCAACAGGGACATCTTCAATCCCAAGATCTCTGATCCGCAAATTGTATCGCTCATTCATCACATGGCAGTAATACTGCAGAATGCACCGATCCAAATGTGCAGCATAACAGATGCTCCGTTTTTTTGGTTTCTTTCCCTTGCTGCTGTATTTCGAGCAGTCTTTCTTATAATGGATAAGCGGATAAAAGCCATGGTGTGAAACCCACTCTTCATCAGTCACCAGGTTTGCAGCCTTTTTCATATCTGTCCTGGCATCAAAATGAGCGTAATATTTCTTGCTTTTCTCAACTGTTTCCTGTCGTAAAATCCATTCGTCGATAATTCTTTCTCCCTTATATTGCAATACCCATTGGCATGGAGGATAGCATTCCTTAGCCGATGGGTATACAAATGAT
>JAILKW010000292.1 GCA_024693455.1 Lachnospiraceae bacterium | reverse complement strand
CCGAGGTTCAGACTTGCCTCAACTTTTCCGTTATTGATGCACCCTGAAAGTCTGCCGTTTTTTATACTTTCTATCTCTTTTTGACTCATCTCCTTAAGCGATCTGTCCTGCATTCTGTCAATGAGACTGGCATTCGGGTTGTTCATGGTTTCCGCCGCATCAATTAAGGTATTTAAACATTCCGTCAGGCCCCTTGATATCTTTTCAACATCTTCGGACATTGATCCTGCCATATTCCCAAGACCGCCCGCAACATCATTCATCTTCCTGTTGGCATCCATCAGTGATTCATACAGATTCTGTGCAGATTCTCTTGTGTTTTCATCAATCTTCGGCAGTTCAAAATCGGCCTTTTTAAGAAGCATTTCGGAAATGGTAGACAGCTCTTCAAGCGTTGCGGGCATTGCATTGACCGCATCAACCATATTGTTAACCGCTTCACGTACCTTTGCGCTGTTTCCGCTGTATTTTTGCATTAGATCAAGAAGCACATTGACAGACGGCATTACCTTGTCATTGACAGCATTGGTAATTACGGTTACCGAAGAAACTATTCTGTCCGCATCTTTTTTGCAGGCAGTAATTGATTTTTTGATATCATCAACTTCGCCCTGATTCTTTTCTATTTCGGTCTGAACCGTATCCATATCCTTTAGCAGATCATTTATTGCGTTTTGAAGTTTTGCTCCGTTTTCGGAAATAGTATCGGCAGCACTTTGAATTATTTCATGATTTTCTTTGACTGTTTTTCTTTCGGCTTCCGTAAGCGATGCCGCCTGCATAAATTTGGTAAGTTCTTTACCGAGTTTATCCGAAGCTTTACTTAACTCCTCTGTTCCTTTGACAAGATCAGTCATATATGAAGAGTCTCTGAGAACCTGTGCGATAGCCGTTATAAGAGCAAGTGCGCTTGTCCAGTCCGCTACATTGTCTACGGCATTTTTAAGGTCCGACATCAGACCAGAGGCTGCCTTAGACACATCTGTCTGAGCTTTGGTAAAATCGTTTATCGCAGTGGTAAGCCCCGGCATCACATCCATAACCTCATCCAGATTATTGTTAACTACATCCGAAATCTTTTTATATGCCGGTATAAGCTGTGTATTTAAGGCATTCGTAATTATGCCCATATACTTTCCTATCTCAATAAGATCGTCAAGCAGCATTCTTGTATATTGAACCGTCTTATCTTTGCTTATTCCTCCTCCGTCTACTATCTTCTGGAGTTTATCAAGATCATTTGAAAGATCGGTAACTGCTTTTTGCATTTCGTTTGTTTCCGAAGATATGATATTCATTCCGTCCTGAAGTGAATCGATCGCATTTTCTGCTTTTGCCTTATCATCCTCACTCAGTTTTTTGGAATCCACAAGTACCTGTGTCTCTTTTACAAGTGCATCCGATGCATTTTCAAGATCGTCGATACCTTTTTGAAGATCCTTAAGCGATTTGTTAAGAGACTTCGCACATTTTCTTATAACCTTGATATTTCCGTTGGATTGATTGACCAGGTTGTCAGCATACGACATTCCTCCGTCAACCACTTCATCGGTACTCTTTCCTGCTTTTTCAAGGAGCAGGCTTAGCTCCTGAAGATCATCTGTCACTCCGTTTACGGAAGCATCCGTGTTTTTCCCGGCAGCATTAACATCGGTTTCCAGAGAATTTATCTGTGTTCTTAATTTCTCAAGATTATCTACCGCATATTCCATTTGAATATAGGGCTGAAGCTGACCGGTAATTCCACCTACATCCTTCCGTCCGCATACCTCTGCCTCGTTAATGCATCCCGTGACAAGACCTGAAGAACGACCTGTAATACCTCCAACGTTATAGCCTACGTAATGATAGCCTACATTTCCTTTATTCCTGCAGCCTGTGATCTTACCCGTGTTATAACCTGTAATCCCACCCACATCCGTGATCGCCGTGGTATTACTTAAAGAATTAACATCTCCTGTAGTCTTTATGCGTTCTGTAATCTCATTAAGCTGATCAACGGACACTTCATCTTCCTGCTCTGTTGTGTTTACATTAGCACCGCTGATACAATTTTTAATCAGTCCTCTGTTTCGTCCGGCTACTCCTCCCGTTTCCGAAACGCCCTCTATATTTCCGCTAACCGAGCATTCTATTATCTTTCCCGAAACGTCATTTGTTCCGGCTATACCCCCGGTTCTGTATGTTGATTTTATGTCTCCTTTAAACATACAGTTTTCAATCTTTCCGGAATTGAGGCCTACAATACCTCCGGTATTTTCATTTGAATTGTATGGTGAAATACTTCCCACCACGGTAAGATCATGAATATTTGCATTATTTGAAGTCTCGGAGAACAAGACATCATCCCCGATCTCTTCGTCTATCAAAATGCCGCTGATGCTGTGTCCGTCTCCATTAAATTCACCCGCAAAAAAGGGTATGGACACAGCCCTGTCTCTTGATAAGATAATATCCTTAGTAAGTCTGAAACTTCTTCCCAAAGACCATGAACTGTCTCTGCAATTATCAGCAAAAACATAAAGATCTTCAAGAGACGAGATCTCCTCATCAAGTATATTTTCATTTTTAACGGATTTGGCAGCTATACTTGCAAAGGGCAGATTCTGTACAAGCATACCCATGACAAGTACTGCGCTTATGATCGATCTTTTATTAATTTTTATCCGACTCATCATGCTCTTTGCTTTCTCCCTCTTTAATAACTTCTTCAACCACTTCGCTTCTGTCCTGTTCAGCTATTAACGCATCCATATCTATTTCTCCCGGATCCTTATTTGTATTTTCCATTTCTCCGGATAATACAACCGCCTGAACATCTCCTATCACTATACCTTTAACTGTACCTATAACCGTTCCGTTAACTGTTCCTCTTATACGTCCGTTTACCCGCATAACTCCTCTTTCCTCACGGGAACGGATCGGCATTGAGATTGAAAATCTGGTTCTTTCTATTATCTTATCTCCCAAAATAAGAATCTGAGGCAGGGCAAACATAACCAATATAATAGAAATAATGGTACCTCTTCCAAGGCATTCTCCTATTCCCACGATACATGGCTCAGAAGTCATCCTTCCTATCAGTGTACCGGCTATGGCGAGGATCATTCCCGAGGTAAGGATCGTCGGGAAAGCAAAATTCATTGTTTCAATTATGGAATCCTTCCTGCCTTTGGTTTTTCTAAGTTCGGTGTACCTACTCGATATAACAATGGCATAATCGATATTTGCACCCATCTGGATCGAACTTACGATCAGATATCCCATGAAAAACAGGTTTTTCTGCAAAACGGTAGGGAAGGAGAAGTTTATAAATATAGCTCCCTGAATTACCAGTATCAGAAGAAGCGGCATTCCTGCCGACTGGAAAGTAAATAAAAGGATCGCCAACACGAAAAGTATTGA
>JAILKW010000177.1 GCA_024693455.1 Lachnospiraceae bacterium | reverse complement strand
TTTTTGATATTCATTTGATCCGGCCGGATCAGGTGCGATAACATCAACATCCGCTTCATTAAGACGCTGCGGTTGGCGATCGTCAATACCCTCTGCCCCAGCACTTTCCTCTTTTTCAGCGGGGGATGCATCTTCACCTTCATTGTTCGCAGAAATATTATCTCCCGGTATTTCCCCGGATGTTTCTTCCGAAGAATCCTCCTCACCAAGCATTTGAGGAATAACGTCTCCGTAATCCGGAGCGGATGGAACATCTGCATTATAATCATAGCTTTCAAAATCGGATGTAACACTCTCATCAGATAAAGCTCCGGAAGTTTCCTTTGCAGTCGATGCTGCAGTATCACCTCCATCACCGGATTCCTCTGCGGAAAGCTTTAATTTCTCATCTTCTTCGTTTAAATTATCTGACATTATATTCTCCTTACATCTGCCTGATGAAATCTGCAAGTTTTATGGAATCACAAACATACGAGCCGTGATCTTCGCCGGATAAGATCTGAAGCTTTGCTCCCTGAATCGATGCTGCGATAAGTTTTGTGTGGGATTCTTTTACCATATCCTTTTCTCCTGCCAAAACAAGAGTAGGCACAGTGATCCTTACCAGAGAAGATGGCGAAATATCAGGTTCCTTAAGCATCATTTCTGTAAGCGGTGATTTATTCTTTCGGTACTCGCCTTTGATCTGCATCCTGGAACCTAAGGTAAGCCCCTTTGGATTTAAGTTGGCTCCGCAGACTATAAGTCCCGATATAAGATCACTTCTGTCAATGGCAACAAGCAATGCCAAAATACCACCATCCGAAAATCCGCAGATCAAAGGTCTGTTTATTTCCAGTTCAACAATAAGGCGGATAACATCCTCCGCCATATCTTTATAGTGATATTCTTCTTCTTTTGCCGACATCCCGTGTCCTCTTGAATCCACGGCGAATATCTCATATTCTTCTGAAAGCTCTGAAATCAACCTGTCAAAAATATGATGGTCTTCACCGTTACCGTGTAAAAGTACAAGCGGTCTGCCTTTTCCCACATGTTCGTAATAAATTACATGATTATCAAGCACTATTACCATTTTGTCACCTATTTATCAGGTACAAGTTCCTTTTTCCCTCCCATATAGGGCGAAAGTGCTTCAGGAATCGTAACCCTTCCATCTGCACAGAGATGATTCTCAAGAAAAGCAATAAGCATACGAGGAGGTGCAACAACCGTATTGTTCAAAGTATTTGCGAAGTATTTTTCTCCGTCAGCACCTTTAACTCTTATCTTAAGTCTTCTTGCCTGAGCATCACCCAGATTTGAACATGATCCTACTTCAAAATACTTTTTCTGTCTGGGACTCCATGCTTCTACGTCACATGATTTTACCTTAAGATCTGCAAGATCTCCGGAGCAGCATTCAAGTGTACGCACAGGGATCTCCAGTGAACGGAAAAGATCAACAGTATTTTTCCAAAGCTGATCATACCAATATTTCGACTCCTCAGGCTTACATACAACTATCATTTCCTGTTTTTCAAACTGATGAATACGATAGACACCTCTTTCTTCAATTCCGTGAGCACCCTTTTCCTTACGGAAGCAGGGTGAATAACTTGTCATCGTATAAGGAAGATTTGCTTCATCAAGAAGCTCGTCCTTAAATTTACCTATCATTGAATGCTCTGATGTTCCGATGAGATATAGATCCTCTCCTTCGATCTTGTACATCATGGCATCCATTTCCTCAAAACTCATAACTCCGTCAACTACAGCGGAACGGATCATGAAAGGAGGAACGCAATAGGTAAATCCCCTGTCTATCATAAAATCACGGGCATAGGAGATAACCGCAGAATGAAGTCTGGCAATATCTCCCAAAAGATAATAAAATCCGTTACCTGCAACTCTTCCGGCCGCTTCAAAGTCAACACCGGAAAAACTTGCCATTATATCTGTATGATAGGGGATTTCAAAATCAGGAACTACAGGCTCTCCGAACTTCTCGATCTCAACATTCGCGGAATCATCAGGTCCTATAGGAACTGTCGGATCAATGATATTGGGAATACGCATCATGCAGTCATACACTTTTTGGTTGTATTCCTTCTCATCTTCTTCAAGTTTAGCGAGTTTCTCGGCATTGGCTGTAACCTGTTTTTTTACTTCCTCAGCCTCATCCTTCTTGCCCTGTTTCATAAGCTCTCCTATCTGTTTGGAAAGCTTATTTCTTGAAGCACGAAGATCATCGGCTTCTCCCTTGGCTGCACGGGCTTTCTCGTCATATTCGATAACCTCATCAACAAGAGGAAGCTTTGCATCCTGAAATTTCTTTTTAATATTTTCACGTACTACGTCAGGATTTTCACGTAAAAATTTGATATCTATCATTTTAATGTCTCCTTAGTTACCTAAAGTCTCCTGAAAGAGGATATTTATCAGTAAGTGTTTTGATTATGCTTCTTGCCTTCTCGATTCCGTCTTCTTTTTCATTGATAACGGTTGCGATAGCTTCAGCAACCTGGTCGAAATCATCGGTATTCAGGCCACGGCTTGTAGCTGCCGGTGTTCCGAGACGGATACCACTTGTAACGAAAGGACTCTTGGGATCGTTGGGAACGGTGTTTTTGTTGGCAGTAATATGAGCCTCATCAAGCCATTTCTCAACTTCTTTACCGGTAAGCTCCTTCTTTATAAGATCCACGAGCATAAGATGGTTATCTGTTCCTCCGGAAACAATATCAACACCTCTGTCCATAAGTCCCTTTGCAAGTGCCTTTGCATTATCTGCAACTCCCTGCATATAGGTCTTGAATTCAGGCTTTAAAGCTTCCTCAAAGCATACAGCCTTTGCAGCTATAACGTGCATCAGAGGACCACCCTGAATTCCGGGGAACATTGACTTATTAAAGTTGTATTTTTCATTTGCCTCAGCGGTTGCAAGGATAAGTCCTCCTCTAGGACCTCTTAATGTCTTATGTGTGGTTGTTGTAACAACATCCGCATAAGGAACAGGTGAAGGATGAAGTCCGGTTGCAACAAGTCCGGCAATGTGAGCCATATCAACCATGAGAAAAGCACCAACCATGTCTGCGATCTCACGGAAACGCTTAAAATCAATTGTTCTCGCATATGCGGAAGCACCTGCGATTATCATTTTAGGCTTGCATTCCTTAGCTATCTTTTCAACATTGTCATAATCTATGAATCCGTCGTCATTTACTCCGTAGGGAACGATCTTAAAATATTTTCCGGAGAAGTTTACCGGGCTTCCGTGTGTAAGATGTCCGCCGTGATCAAGGCTCATTCCCATAACTGTATCTCCGGGTTCAAGTACCGCAAACTGTACAGCCATGTTTGCCTGAGCTCCGCTGTGCGGTTGAACATTTGCATAATCAGCCCCGAAAAGCTTCTTTGCTCTTTCTATTGCAAGCGTTTCAGCCTCATCAACAACCTCACATCCACCATAATAACGCTTTCCGGGATATCCTTCAGCATATTTGTTGGTAAGAACGCTTCCCATAGCTCCCATTACGGCCGGAGAAACCCAGTTCTCAGATGCTATAAGTTCAATGTGCTCTGACTGTCTTTCATACTCCCTGCAGATCACATCTGCTATCTGGGGATCAGTGTTTCTAATATCCTCGATCGTATACATGTTGTTTTCCTTTCTTGAAAAAAGCCGCTGCCCTTGGGCAACATAAAATATAACTGTTATTTTACAAAATGGCGCGCCAAACAGCGCGCCTTATATCCCGGTTGATCTTATACGATCAATCCCTGATTATCCTTATCTGCCTTAACCTTTTTAGGGGCTCCTTTGGCACGGTTACTCTGAACTCCTGTTTCCTTGCTCTTGATCTTTTTCTTAGCAAGCCACCAAAGAGGTGATGCTATGAAGATTGATGAATATGTACCTACAAGTACTCCGACCAAAAGCGGAAGAGCAAATTCTCTGATAGAACTTACACCGAATACCAAAAGCATAAGAACTGTAACCGCTGTTGTAAATGATGTTGAAAGTGAACGTGTAAGTGTAGCGGTAATTGACTCATTAACAAGCTTCTTAAGTGACTCCTCATCCTGCTTTCTAAGTGCATGAAGATTCTCTCTGATACGGTCAAATACTACGATAGTATCGTTGATAGAATATCCTATGATAGTAAGGATACATGCGATGAACGCAGAACCAACCGAAAGCTTAAGTACTGCATAGAATGTCAATGTAACGAGCACGTCATGAACAAGCGCAATTACCGCACTTCCGCCAAATCTAAGGTCCTTAAATCTGAACCAGATATAAAGCAATACGAAGAACACCGCAACGATGACAGCTATGATAGCCTGGCTTCTCATCTCTCCTGAGATGGTGGAGCTAATATTCTGTGAAGATATTGCATCCTCTTCCACTCCGAACTTCTCGTTAAGAGCTGTGTTAAGAGCTTCACGCTCTTCAAGGTTGAGGGTTCTTGTCTTTATAACAACTCCGTTTCCGTCATTGACCTTCTGTGTCTGAATGTCATTGTCTCCTGTTATTTCAGAAACAACAGGTACGATATCAGACTCGATCTGCTCGATGGAATAATCCTCGTTAAAGCCTACCGTAGTAGATGTACCACCCGAAAACTCAAGGCTGTAGTTAAGTGCCTTTCCGCCTGCAGCTCCAATACCCATGGTAACTATACCTACAATGATAATTATCGCGGATATGGTTCCGAAAATCTTGGACTTACCTACGAAATCAATAGTCTTTAATGTAAGATTCTTTCCGTATGCAGAAGGTGACTTAACTCCGAGTGAATAGAATGCATTAAGGAGAAGTCTTGTAATAACAAGTGCGGTGAACATTGAAAGAATAACACCGATAGCAAGTGTTATCGCAAATCCCTTAACCGTACCGCTTCCCAATATACCAAGTACTGCCGCAACGATAAGTGTTGTAATATTTCCGTCCACAATGGCCGAAAGAGCTTTAGCGAATCCGGAATCAATAGCGCTTCTGACATCCTTGCCTGCAGCTATTTCTTCCTTAATACGTGCAAAAATGATAACGTTGGCATCAACCGCCATACCGATTGAAAGGATGATACCTGCGATTCCCGGAAGTGTAAGAGTTATATCAAACGCTTTAAGGATTCCGATGATAAGCTCTGTATACATAGCCAGAGCAAGTACAGCAGAAAAGCCCGGGAACAGATATGCAATTATCATAAACAGTGCAACTATTCCAAGTCCGATCGCTGCTGCTATGAAACTTGTCTTTAATGCATCTGAACCAAGTGTAGCACCAACAACCTGTGATTCCAACTCCACAAGCTTGATATCAAGACCACCGATTCGGATATAAGAAGCAAGCTTCTGGGCTTCTTCGATAGACTCCATTCCGTTGATGATGGCTCTTCCATCCTGGATATGAGCACTTACACTGGGAACGGAAACAAAATGTCCGTCATAGTAAATACCGATAGAATCGCGGTTATTATTAAATGCTTCAAGTGTAGCATCAGCAAATGCCTGAGTTCCCGAATCATTGAGTGTAAGTGAAACTACGGGATTATTTGCATTTGTAGTCTGGTCTGTCTCATAAACTCCGTCAGCACTTGCCACATCAGCTCCTGTAAGAACGATCGAACCATCTTTAGTAAGTGATTCAATTGTCTTTCCCTCGGCAAGAACATACTCACCTGACTCCTGATCCATTGTATAGTTTTCCTTGCCCTCACTGTCGAGATGCTTTATGAAATAAAGATCACCGGGAGTACCGAGTTCTTCAAGTATTGCATTGGCATCCGAAACACCGGGGATCTCAACTGCTATACGATCATCTCCGACCTGATAAACACTTGCCTCTGTCGTCTTGGTCTCTGCGCCAAGATCGTTCTCAATACGTTTTTGCAGCTTATTGATAGTATCACTCATCTGCTCTGCGGTAGGTGTATCTCCGTCAACACCGTATGTGATCGAAACACCACCTGCAAGATCAAGTCCGAGTTTAAGTGAATCCTCAGAGCCCTTTCCGGTAGCGACGATTACAGTGGCCGCATAATAACCCAGCAATACAGCAAACGCTAAAAAACATACTAGCACTGCTATTGCTTTTGCTTTGTTTCCTCGCTTCATTTTTTGCACAACCTTTCTAATAATTTAATTGTCCGAATCCGGACCATCTGACTGCGCCGCCGCTTTAAGCATTATGGCACACTCTACGCGTTTTCTTTGCAGCTGACACCCAACTTCATAATTACCGAGTATATCTCCGGTAAAATTGTAGGCATTCGCCGCACAGCCGCCGCTGCAATAATATTTTGCAAAACAATCCCTGCAAGCAGGTCTTGAATATACATTGGCACCTTTAAACTTCTGTACTATATCAGTCTTTTTGACGCCTGTAAACACATCTCCGAGCATAAACTCGGTCTCTCCGACAAATTGGTGGCAGGGATAAAGCTCACCTGTCGGTGTTACGGCAAGATACTCTGTACCGCTTCCGCAACCGGACAGCCTCTTGTAAACACATGGGCCACCTTCCAAATCTATCATAAAATGGAAGAAATTAAAATCTTTATCCGTTCCCATGCGCTGCAGCATTTCTCCGGCAAGTCTGTCATACTCATTAAGAAGATCGGGAACATCCTCCGGCCTTATCGCATAATCATCTGTCTCATGAGCCACAACCGGCTCGACGGATATCTGCTTAAATCCCAGATCAGCCAGATGAAGCACATCATTCGCAAAATCCTTATTATATCTGGTAAAAGTACCTCTGGCGTAATATCTTTCCTGATTTCTTGACTCAGCCACCTTTTGGAACCTCGGCACTATCCTTTCGTAGGTGCTCTCTTTTCCTCCTCTGAAAGGCCTCATCTTATCATTGAGTTCTTTTCTGCCGTCTATGGAAAGTACTATATTATCCATTTCCTTATTGGCAAAATCTATAACTTCATCACTTAACAGAACTCCGTTTGTTGTAAGAGTGAATCTGAAATGCTTTCCGGTTTCTTCCTCTCTCGATCTCCCGTAATGAACCAGTTGTTTTACAACATCCCAGTTCATAAGCGGTTCTCCGCCAAAGAAATCCACCTCCAGATTATGCCTGCTTCCCGAATTCTCAATAAGAAAATCGAGAGCCGCCTTACCTACCTCAAGGCTCATCAGCTCCCTGTGTCCTCCGTGATACTCGCCCTCTTCCGCAAAACAGTATTTGCATGCAAGATTGCAGTCATGAGCCACATGAAGGCACAAAGCTTTAACCACGGTTGGTCTTTTGGTATAATCCTTTACCTTTTCCTCATAGGGGTCAGGTGTGAACAGATCCCCTGATATCTCAAGCTCTCTAACCTCATCATATATCTGTGCTATTTCCTCTGTGGAAATTTCGGGATGAAGTTCACCTGTCTGTTTTCGGACTTCATCAGGCGAAAGTTCTTTATATAAACCAATAAGATCGTAAGTCACCGGATCTACTACATGAATGGCCCCGGAATTTATGTCCATCACTATGTTATAGCCATTATTTGTAAAACGATGAACCAGACCTATCACTCCCTTCTACGGGATTAAACGCAATAAAGCAGGGGAACATTAGCAGCCATATACCTGTCATCAGGTAATGGCTGTGTATTCCCCCACTTAACAGTCTCTTTAATCCCCTTTTACTGTATTATCTCTTGCTCTGCTCGCAGCTCTGATTTCCTACCGTGCATGATGTCTTGCATGCGCTCTGGCAGGAAGTCTGGCACTCGCCGCATCCGCCTGTCTTAACAGTGTTAGTGAGTCTCTTGGTCTTAAGTGTACGAATGTGCTTCATAGTATTCTCCTTCCCTTTATACAATTTAAACTACGACATTATATCATCATAATCTTTATATTTCAAGTATTACAGGCTACAACTTCGTGTATCTTTTTTGTAATATCTTTACTCGGTTTTGGCGGAATCAACGCATACATTTACAGCCTTATTACACATATAAACCTGCTGAATGTATTTCTTACCTGCTTCCTTTGTCGTTCCGTATGCCATATACAGATCATCCTTGGATGAAAGGCCTCCGCTTGTGACAAGATTTGTCACGTAAGTTTCAAATCCCTCATTATCAAATTCTATCTTTTCTTTATCTGCGATAGCAAGGAAGATGAGTTCTCTTTCAATAGTCTCGGTAAGAGTTGCCTTCGACTCTTTTTCAAACTGCTTCATGGTAACCCCGTAAGTATCCTTAAGATAATCTTCCAAAGTACCTTCCTGAACATACATGCTCTCAAACTGAGCCTTGTAATCTTCAAGGCGTTTTTCAAGCATTCCTTCGGGCATTGACTTTACGCTTGAATTTTTAACAACCGTATCTATTACTTTGGTTCGGATTTCCTGATTCTTTTTGCTTTTAACCTGTGACTCAAGCTCCTCTCGCTTAGAATCTCTGAATTCCTTGACGGTGTCCACTCCGAAATTTTCTTTTACATACTCATCCGTAAGAGTGGACGCATCGATACCGCTGTCCTTTGCGATATAATTAATCTTAAATGTGAAAACCACATCGGCTCCCGCAAGATCTGCTGATCCGTAGTTTTCCGGGAATGTGACCGGGCAATCAACGCTGTCTCCGACCTTTGCGCCTACAAGACCGTCTGTAAAGCCGTCTATATACGGTGTTCCGTTTACAGCATCCATATTATTTTTAACATCTATGGTAACGTCCTGTGCCGTTCCTCCCGAAAAAGCAACCCCATCCTTTTTTCCTTCATAATCAACATTTACGATGGAATTTTTCTTTACGGTA
>JAILKW010000132.1 GCA_024693455.1 Lachnospiraceae bacterium | reverse complement strand
TGTGGTCAGATAATCAACACTGCGGCTTGACACACCGTCTGAGGTAAGAGTGGATTCCAAAAGGATTTCATTATAAAAACCTGCATTGAAATTTTGTGCTAATCGCAGAGCATAGTCATAATCTTCGAGACATTTAAGACTCTCATCCAGTTTTCCGGTTTTTTCATAAGCTTCCCTTGTCAGGGTCAAAGCAGGCATATCAACAAGATTATCGTATAAAAGCTGGGCGTAAATATCACCGCTTTTCTTCTCGAGAGGGATATTTTCGTCGGGAAGGATCAGACACATGTTATCACCGAGATCATAGCTTAATTTATGATATGCAAATCCGATATCAGACTCGTTGAATAGAGGGACGATTTTTTCCAGTTTATCCTTGTGCCATATGTCATCACTGTCGTGGAACGAGATAAGGTCGTATTTTGAGTTTTCAAGACCGATATTTCTTGCAGCAGACTGCCCTGCATTTTTATCAAGCTTTAAGTACCTTAAGCGGTCATCGTTATATGAATTTATAAGTTCGGTTGTATTGTCTGTGGAACCGTCATCAACGATTATCAGTTCAAGATGCGGATATGTTTGTGACAGAATACTGTCTATGGCATTCTTAAGGCAATAAGCCCTGTTATAGGTGGGTATGATAACACTGACAAATTTATTATCCATTTTATCTCCTTGATACGGATACGGTACTTACAGAGGTTACTACAACTTGTGATTTGCTTGTATTATAACACTAACATATGGTATCATAAAGACTTGAAAAGGATCATTTAGTTTTTTACTTCTTTTTGAGGTGAGGAGGAGAAAATGGATAAACAGCAGGCCTTTGAGATAGCTTATTATCGTGAGCAGCTTCTCGAGGAGGGAACCTTTGATCAGGCAGTGATTAATTTTGTGGGAGAAGACAATACCGGAGAAAACGAAAAGTATCTTTCGGGACTTCTTTCCAAAAACGAAGAATACTATGAAATGCTGAAAAAGTACGGCCCCATAGTTATCATAGTGGGAGACATGCTTTGCTACGGTGTAATAGATTCTTTTGCGCATCAGCTTGCCGAGGCTTTTGACAGGATGGGACGCGATGTTCTTTTTTATGATCTCGGACAGAACGGAGAAGAAGGCATAGCGGATCTGGCCGGAGGAGAGTTTGCTGCGATCATTGGTATGCAAAGTTATCTGTTTTCGATACATTTAAAGGATGGAAGCGCACTTTTTGATAAGATCTACGGTAAAAAGGTGAATTTTGTTTTCGACCATCCATCATTTTTCAGGGAGCATTTGAAGAAGGCTCCAAAGGACTATCTGGTACTTACACCGGACAGGAATTATGCTGAGTTTATAAGAAGGTATTACGGACTGGATGCAAGGTTTTTGCCTCCTGCAGCCACACCTCCCGCTGACGGAGTTTCGGGACAGGAAGTAAGGCCGTACAGTATAGTCTTCCTCGGTTCTTATCTTGACGGTATGGAAGATCAGCTGACGGAGCTTCGGAACAGTGATGATAAAATAGGAGCTCTTGCAGATGTATGGATAGACATGATGAAGAAGAAAGAAAATCTTCTTACTCCGCCGGAGACTCTGCTTTGGAGGCTTTTGGATGAAAGTTCTCCTTATGGCATATCATGGAAAGAAGTTTTTGAAATAAATAACGATGATGATTTCGAAGAATTTTATGCAGATATAAGATGGATCCCGCTCATGCTGTCACATGTCTACAGAGAGAAGGTAATAGATGCTCTGTTAAAAGAGGGCATTCCGGTTCAGGTCTACGGTGATACCTGGCGTAAGTCACCGTTCTATGAGCAGATCAATCTCATAAACAGTCCGGAGGTATCCGGAGCGGAAGGTCCGAAGGAATATGACACGGCGAGGGTTGCTCTTAATGTAATGACCTGGCATAAGGACGGCTTCACGGAGAGACTTGCCAATGCCATGCTTAGAGGAGCCGTTATCGCTACCGATGAGACTACATATATCAATGAGAACTTTGGCGACGAAAAGGATATGATCATCTTTTCTCTTGCTGATTTTGAAGAGGAGGGAACTCCCCGTTTTGTGAGCCGGATAAAGGAAGTTCTCACCAATCAGGATAAACGTGTAGTGATCGCAGATGCAGGGCGTAAAAAAGCCCTTGAGAACCATACCTGGGACATTCGCGCCCGGGAACTTTCGGAGATCATATGGGG
>JAILKW010000089.1 GCA_024693455.1 Lachnospiraceae bacterium | reverse complement strand
TTCTGCGGATGATGCGGAAAGCTTCTATATTAAAAAGGGATTTACGGATTACCTCGCAAAGCCAATAGATCCGCAGGTTCTTGAAAATATGTTAAAAAAATATATTCCGGCAGAAAAGATTTCTTTAATAGAAGCGGATACGGGTGCTTTATCAAAAAAGAAGTCAGAGGCAGCAGGCGAAGATGGATCGGATGAGATAATAATGGACCTTGAAGAAGTTGCTTCGCCCATGTATGAGGGAGATATTCTTGAAAAAGTCCTTGAATCTTATATGGAAAGTGTAGATGAAAACGCTTCTCTTATCAAAGAGTATTATGAGAAAGCGGATTGGGAAAATTATTCGATAAAGGTACATGCTTTAAAAAGCTCTTCAAGGATAATAGGTGAGCAAAAGCTTGGTGCTCTTGCTGAAAAGCTTGAACATGCAGGAGAAAGTCTGGATATTGAATTTATCGGAAAATATACAGATATGCTGCTTGAATGGTATAAAGCTATGCCTTCAAAATACGGTTTTGAGGAAAAAGAAGACGATCGCCCGCTTATTGATGATAACAGTGTAAAGGAAGCATTTTCCGCTATAAAAGAGCTGGCAGCTTCATTTGATTCAGACGGTATTGACGGAATAATAGAGGAATTGGAAAAATACCGTATTTCCGACAATCTTAAAGAAAAATATGAAACCATAAAAAAAGCTGCCAGGAATGCTGACTGGAACAGTCTGATTTGAATTACATCAGTGTGTGTGATATTATGTTGTGGTCAAATTTTAACTCAGTAGTATAAATACGCTAAGATGCATAGATTTACGGATGAGTTTTGAATAATATGGGAGTTAAGATATGAGTATTAAATTGGGCGGAATCGCTGACGCCGGTGATGAGATCTTATCTGCCGTTTCCAAAGCAGTAGACAGTGGTGATTACAGTACACTCGGTACAGAAATCTCCCAGTCTATAGGAGCCGCAACGGAAGACATAGCAAGACAAGTTGCAGGAAATAAGATAAACAGGGAACAGGAACAGCGTGAAGCACAGACAGCCCGGGATATGGCAGCCCGGTCTCAAAATGAGCATAGTTTAAACTATTATCAGACAAAAAATATTATAAAATCTCCAAAACAGATGCTTTCGACTCCGTTTTTACAGGGTAAATCAAGAAGTAAAACCGGTGTTGGTGCTTATATAGGAGGGCTGACAGGAACTATAGTCGGCGGAGTAGGAACATTTTTTACAGGTATAGCCGGAATAATAGGTATGGCGGCTTCACCTGAGATTGGAATAGCCGGTTTTGTGGTAACAGGTGTGTTTGGAGTAACAACGGCTGTATTTGCAGCTATAATGCACAGCGGTAAAAAGAAAAAAGAACTTTTTAAAAAGTATCTTGAATACGGCAGGATAATAGGACCGGTTGAGTTTATAACCATAGAAAATCTGGCTGCAAAATTAAACCAATCGGAAGCGGAAGTAAAAAACGACCTTTATGAGTTTAAAAACAATGGTTTCCTACCCAAGGCAAGGATGGATGAGGCTGAAACTACCCTGATGCTGACAGACAGTTCTTTTGAACAGTACAGACAGGCGGAAGAGAATCGCAGACTTCGTGAAGCCGAGGAAAAGAAATGGAACACAGTCGGAGCAGGGGCTAATGAATACCAGATCAATGCGGCAAACAGCCTTATTGATGAAGGTCAAAAATATATTTCTCATATAAGGGATCTTAATAATCAGATTTCCGATGAAGATATGACATCAAAGCTATACAGATTGGAAAGTATATTAAAGAGGATATTCGATAAGGTCAGACAGCAGCCAAAGAGCGCAACAGATCTTAGGAAGTTTATGGATTATTATCTTCCCACTACGGATAAGCTCGTATCCGCATATGTTGATCTTTGTAAACAGCCTGAAGGTCTTGATAATGTGGACAAAACAAAAAATGATATTAAAGATGCCCTCGATCAGATAAATGACGGTTTTGAGAAGCTTCTTAACAGTCTGTTTGAAGATCTGGCACTTGATATTTCCTCCGATATTTCTGTAATGAATACAATGATGAAACAGGATGGACTTGTGGAGGACGAAAATGCTCCTAAACCGGATGCAAATGCTAACGGTTTTGACTTTGATATAAATTACAAACCTACACTTAAGTTGTAGGGGAAACGGAGGATATTATGTCAGACGAACTTAAGGATCTCGAAAATCTTACTCAAACCGCTCCTTCACTTACATTCGGAGCCCCGGCAGCTGAGCCTGAGCTTCCGGCAGCTGCACCTACAGCATCAGAGTTAAGTGAAGAAGCCAAAAAGATTCTCGATAGCGGAAAAGAACCGGAGATGGATACCAGTGTTCTTTCAAGTGAGGAGATGGCTCAGGTTGATGAATTTGCAAAACAGATAGATGTTACAAATTCCCAGGCTATTTTAAATTACGGAGTCGGAGCACAGCAGAAGCTCGCTAATTTTTCCGAAAAGACTCTTTCATCCGTTCGTACAAAGGATATGGGTGAAGTTGGTGATATGATCACAGGCCTTGTGAGACAGCTTAAGGATTTTGACGTGGATAACGAGGAAAAAGGCTTTTTTGCAAATCTTTTTAAGAAGGGAGGCAATAAAGCTACAGAGCTCAAGGCTAAATACAGTAAGGTTGAGACAAATATCAATACGATAACATCCGAACTTGAAAAGCATCAGGTTACACTTCTTAAGGATATAGATCTTCTTGATAAGATGTATGATCTTAACCTTGTATATTTTAAAGAGCTCACAATGTATATTCTTGCCGGAAAGAAGAAGCTTGAAGAGGTTCGAAACGGTGAACTTGCAGAGCTTCAGAAAAAGGCAGAGGCTTCAGGTTTGGCTGAAGATGCACAGGCGGCACAGGATCTTGCGGAAAAATGCAACAGATTTGAGAAGAAGTTATATGATCTTGAGCTTACAAGAACAGTTGCTCTTCAGAGCGGCCCCCAGATCCGTATGGTACAGTCTTCCGATACGGTAATGGCTGAAAAGATTCAGTCAACCATCGTTAATACGATCCCTCTTTGGAAGAATCAGATGGTTATTGCCATAGGAATTGAGCATTCCGCACAGGCTGCAAAGGCAGAGCGTGAAGTTAATGATATGACTAACGAGCTTCTCAAGAAGAATGCAGATATGCTTAAGATGGCCACTATCGAGTCAGCAAAAGAAGCTGAAAGAGGAGTTGTTGATATAGAAACACTCAAACATACCAATGAACAGCTTATTACCACATTGGATGAAGTACTTAATATTCAAAAAGAAGGCAAAGAAAAGAGACGTGCTGCGGAAGCAGAGCTTGTTGTTATTGAAAAAGAACTTAAGGATAAGCTTCTCTCGGCTGCCAAGAATTAAAGGAGAGGATAGAAGTGGAGGAATTACTGGGTTTTGCACTTGGATTGGGAGCTGTTGCGATTTTGCTCTTTGGTCTGATAGGTATAGCAATATATATTTTCCAATCACTCGTGCTTATGAATTACGTAAAAGAACAGGATGGTGAATATGCCTGGATGGCATGGCTTCCATTTGTAGACATGTATACCTATGCAGGTGCTACATATAAAGGACAGGATTCCGCGGTATCGGATCTCTTCAAGGAACCGCTTCCTGTATGGCTTTATCAGTGGCAGACACTTGTTTATACATTTGGGCCTTTGATCTTAAGTATAATACCGGTTCTTATACCAATAAGCGGTTTGGCCGTTTTATTTGCCCGTTTTGTTCTTTTTGGACAGGTTTATAAAGATTCCATGCGAAGATACGGAGTAGAGATAACCACTCCGGAGCAGATTTTGATTACGATCATACCGTTGGTTGCATACTTCAGACTTTTCGGAGCCATGAGAAACGGAACAACAGTGATATAGAAAATGTTTCCCCACCTAAGTAAAACAGCGGTGGGGAATTTTTATGAAATCTATTTGACAAATGAAGAGTAATTTAGTAGAATGTTATTTGCAGTTGTGACTGCAACAAATAAATATGATCGTAAGATCGGGCAAGGAGAAGTACTCAAGTTGGCCGAAGAGGTGCCCCTGCTAAGGGTATAGGTCGGGAAACCGGCGCGAGGGTTCAAATCCCTCCTTCTCCGTCAGACAAGAGCTTGAACCCAAGCATAAGCGAGGGTTCAATAATCTTTTGTCAATTACAATTTTTCATATTTGTTATGGCGCCATAGCCAAGGGGTAAGGCAAGGGTCTGCAACACCCGTATCCCCGGTTCAAATCCGGGTGGCGCCTTTTATAATTTCATAATTTAAACCTGTGAGACGGA
The DNA here is from genome assembly GCA_024693455.1 of Lachnospiraceae bacterium. Lineage (GTDB taxonomy): Bacteria > Bacillota > Clostridia > Lachnospirales > Lachnospiraceae > Weimeria. The sequence continues at coordinate 891 of JAILKW010000089.1, read as the reverse complement.
AGTAAAACATAGTGAGCGCGCACAGAGAGCCCGGGCAGCTGAGAGCCGGGTCGTATGCAGCTATGAATAATGGGCCGTTGAGGGCATGTGGGAATTATAGTATCGCATGACGTGTTGGCATACGTTAGTTGCCGGGGATGTGATGGCATCTCGCTAAAGTGTGTGAAAGAGATTATTTAATAGTGATCGGCTTTTGCAAATCAGGGTGGCACCGCGGGTAAATTTTAGCGCTCGTCCTTGACAGAATAATTGTATTCTGTCTTGGCGGGCGTTTTTTTATGTTTTACAAAAGAAAGGAGTAACGCGATGATCAAAGAGGCTATTTTAAAGGTTGTAAAGAAAGAAAATCTTACATATGATGAGGCAAAAGCTGTAATGGATGAGATCATGAGCGGTGAAGCGACCGATGTACAGGAGGCTTGTTATCTTACTGCTATGGCCATGAAAGGCGAAACTATTGATGAGATCACTGCGTCAGCAGAGGGTATGAGAGCTGCGGGCCTCAGACTCCTGCATGATATGGATGTTCTTGAGATAGTAGGAACCGGTGGAGACGGCTCCAATTCATTTAATATATCAACGACATCATCACTGGTTATAGCATCCGGAGGTGTTCCGGTAGCAAAACACGGAAACAGGGCAGCTTCATCGAAGTCGGGTGCTGCGGATTGTCTTGAAGCTTTAGGTGTAAATATAGACATAGTTCCGGCCAGAAATCTTGAAATTTTAAAGGAAATTAATATATGTTTCTTCTTCGCACAGAAGTATCATAGTGCTATGAGATATGTTGGTCCTGTCAGAAAAGAGCTTGGAATCAGGACAATATTTAATATATTGGGACCTCTTACAAATCCGGCCGGCGCATCAATGCAGCTCATGGGTGTATTTGAC
>JAILKW010000331.1 GCA_024693455.1 Lachnospiraceae bacterium | reverse complement strand
CCGCACGATAGTCATCGTCCTTTTTAGTTATCAGGACAGCATATTCTCCAAATTGACCGTTATCTTTTATATTATTTACATACAACGGGTTCCATTTAAGATGTTCAGGGAGGAGTTTGTTCCTTTCAATTTCTTCGTGTTTCTTGTTCATCTCCTCCCAAAATTTGACTGTACGTATATAGGTAAAGCGCTCCAGGTCCTTTGTTCCCAGCGCGAGGCCCACAACATCATCTAAAAAGCTTATCGCAGTACCCTCTTCACTTAAATAAGCTTCCTTAAAAGCCTTATAAATATCATCACGTACGAATGCTTCTCCTCTATTATGCTTATCTTTCACCCGTTTCCATCCGTTACCTTCTACGGCATATTTGTCTTTTGACCTTAGGAAAATAGGATTGAGTTTTTCTCCAAGACAAAGCTCACCAAATGGCAAATCTTCAAAGCCTATCAAATAACGCTTTCTATCATTTGTTACCATGATCAGAAATCCCGGTCCGGTCCATGATGATGAATATTGAACATGCCAAAACACCACTTTTTTCCAGAAACTCTCTGTCAGGTCTTCCAAATCAAATGTCTTTACAAAATCATTCTGTGCCATTGTTTTTCACCTCTCCATCCTTCGCATAATTTACTGATATAATGTGCTTTCTTCAAAGACTTGAGTATTTTTTGATCACATCACAAAAATCAATCGCCGTTACGGTCGGTGTTTGAGATGCCGTAACGGCATGCTCAATTCCCTTTCCCTGAGTATCCAGATAATTCTCCCAAAGTCTGGAATCATCATCAAAGTCAAAATGCTGATCATCCAAGATCACAAATTCGTCTATCTCAGGTGTATTGTTAAGATACTCCAGAACACCCCTTCCCCTCTGGTATAGACTGGGTTCTTCCGTTTTGCCCAAAATCTCGATCCCATATTTCGATAGCCCCTCTTTCAGATAAATGTAGTCTTCGTGATCTGGTCTTAAATTCTTCCATGTTGTCGTCAGCACCACTCCACTCGCTCTGCACTCATGCATAGCTCCCGCAAGTATCCTTATTCTCATTTCATCAATTCCGGTGTACTGTTCTGATGGTGCTCTTTCACAGGTCGTTCTGGTGTTCAATACTCCGTCTACATCAAGAAATACCACAAAGCTCATGTTGTTTCTCTCCTTCCGGATTCTTTCATTTTCATCCATGACTATACTTTTCGTGCACGCCCAGATAGATCATCAGTAATACAGTAAGCATTTGTTTACCCCTTTGCTAAGCGTCTTGAATCTGAAATACAGGTTTTCCCTTATGGTAAATGTAATCTGTATATTCTTATTCTTGTTGATACAGAGATTCTTGGGAAAGGAGGCAAAGAGTGAAATACAACAAGAATAAGAATATACAGATTACATTTACCATAAGGGAAAATCTGTATTTTAAATTCAAGACACTATGTAAAGCGGAAAAGAAGATGCCGGCTACAGTATTAAAAGAGTATATAAAGGATTATGTAGAACAAAAGGAGGTTGAAAACGATGGAAATGATAAATGAATATTTTGATGGTGAGCTTTGGAATGACGTGATCTCAGATTATTTTCCTCAGGCAAACGATGAAACAGACATAGCTGATGAACTTGATGATCTGTGGAATGACTAGGAGGTATGTGATGTTGAAGAAAAGGATTATGTCCATAAACGCCAATGATTTTGGAGGAAAGACCAGACACTTGATGAGTCACAAGTATTTTAATAACAGAGATCGAAGATATCATACAGACTGGAGATATTGGGCAAAGCAGGTGGATAAAACAGAGACCTGGAAGCGGTTAAAAGAATATATTCTTGAAAAAAATCCTGACATTCTCGTTATTGAGGAAATGCTGGTAAGTGAATATGAAAAAATCGATTTTGTAGGGGACCTTGCAGAAATCGGATACTCCTATTTGGAAGAGTGTCTTCCGGAGACGGGGAATTATTCGTTGACCATGACATTCTACAAGGAAGGCAATCCCGAATATCTTAATTCGCCGGGGAATTACAGGGAGAATAGGAGCGTTATATGCAAAGATGGAGATCTCATTATATGTGGAAGCCACTTTCCTTGTGAGTCTGATGAAGTGTTTTTGGAACATATGGGTGGCTTTGTTATAGCTCACCTTGGAGAAGACTTTCTGTTAATCGGGGAGTTTAAATGAAAAAGTAAATGGTATCTCAGCCCTAAATTTGAGGTAAAAAAGATAATACTGAGTTTTGCAATAAGGTATACTTCATAAGTCGATTACTGTCTGCCGGATAGGAGCAGATATGAATGAATTGGAGTTTATACCAGACAACAAACATCTTACCTTAACAGACAGAGTAGCTATAGAAGTGGGCTTAGCCAGAAAGGAGAGTTTTCAAAAGATCGCAGAAAAGATCCATAAACATCCACATACAGTATCTCGTGAGATCCAGACTAACAGAACGCATCTACCTGCAGCGTATCCATATGGTAACGATTGCAAGTATTTTGCTTCATGCAACAGGAAACAGTTATGTGGCACAGATGAAGATGGTTGCACATTGCAGTGTAAAAAATGCAGAGGATTTAATTGTCATGCTGTATGTAACCAATATGAGTCATCGGAGTGCCATGAGTGTGAGACACCACCATATGTTTGCAACACCTGTAGCTACAGGACGAAATGCAAGAAGAATAGGTTTTACTATAACGCAAGATATGCAGATGCCTCAGTTATTCGCAGAAGGTCTGAATCCAGGCAGGGTGTCAGACTTAGTAGAGAACAACTGAGAGAGATTACAAGGCTTATCAAGCCATTGATAAAGAAGGGGCAACCTCTTAGCCATATATATGCGGAGCATGAGAACGAACTTCCTGTTAGCCTCAGAACGCTTTATAACTACATTGATCAGGGCAAGCTTCGAGGGATAGCAAACATTGATTTAAGACGCAAGGTCGGCTATAAGGCGCGCAAGAAGCGGCCTGGTAGTATTACCGATGCGAACTGCTATTACCGTGAAGGAAGAACCTATGCGGATTATGAAGAGGCGATAATACACAGGTTTTGTGAAAAGGATACTGTAGAAATGGATACAGTGATTGGAACCAGGGAGAAGGGCAAATGCCTTCTTACCATGGTATTCGTCAAGAACTCAGTAATGTTGCTGTTCCTTCTTCCTAATAAGAAGGCAGAGTCCGTTATCCGCGTATTTGATTATCTGGAGGCGGGACTTGGCGGAGACAAATTTAACCGTATATTCCGCCTGTTTTTAACCGATAACGGCTCCGAATTCAAGAAGTTGGATCGGCTTGAAGCCAACGAGGAATGCGAGTACAGGACAACCGTGTATTACTGCGATCCTATGGCATCTTGGCAGAAAGCGCATATCGAGAAAAACCATGAGTATATACGATATGTTTTGCCTAAAGGAAAATCAATGGATCATATCGAACAGGAAGATGTGACACGTCTGATGAATCACATCAACAGTACAAAGAGAAAACGCTTAGGTGGCAAGGCTCCGTATGAGCTCATAGAAGAGGATGATGAGGATATGAAGGCCTTAATGGATTTATTAAAAATGCACCTCATCCCGGCAGATGAAGTGCATTTAACCCCGGAATTGATCCGAAATAAGTAAAAACAAAACACCAAGGCAGAAGTAATCGACATGTTAATATGTATCAAAAAAGACAGGTCACATTTACTTTTGCAAAAACAGATGTGAGTTGTCTATTTGTCGTGGCGTTTTTCAATACACGGGGATTGAAGATGGGCTAATTATAACACTTTTTAAAAAAAAGTATAGTCCGAAAACGAGCTTAGAAGGCTCATAAACTGATTTTGGATGAAAAGGGTATAAACCTTCTAACAATCAGTTTTTCATTCAAGCAGGTCAGAAAAGCGTCAGAAAAGCTATAAAGATCATTGGAATAAGTCGGAACACTTACTATAAATATAAGAAAGAATTATACCAATAGGATACTGATTGAAATGGACGAGGCGGGACAGGAGAGTAAATCCGAACATATAGTAACATAAATATTGCATAATA
>JAILKW010000329.1 GCA_024693455.1 Lachnospiraceae bacterium | reverse complement strand
TTTAAGGCGCCTAAACAGGAGCGTTTCATCAGGGGAAGTCTTCGCAATCTGGGACCGGGATATACAAAAGAAGAGATCCGGGACAGGATTGAAAACAGGGAAAAATACAGGGATTTTGAATCAAAGATAATAAAGACACACAGGCAGGATATTATGAAAAGGACTGCTCCGCACAAGAAGCTTATAGACACTTCCGGAGATAAGTTTATAAACAGCCCCGGTCTTAAAAGATGGGCTGATAAGCAAAACCTGAAAACTGCAGCAGCACTTTATGCTGATGCCGGGAGCATTACAAAGCTAAAGGAGGATATGGAAAAGGAGTCTTCCATTGCCGGTGCCGCCAGGACCGAGCTGGTTGCTATTGATCAGCAGCTTAAGGATCTTAAGGAATTAAAGTACAATTTAGATCAGTACAAGGAAAACCTTCCCTTTCATCAAAAGTACAGGAAATCCGGGGATCCTGACCGATATATGCGTATGCACGAAACCGAGCTTATCCTCTTTGACGGTGCCAAACGAAAGCTCCTGCAAATGGGCATCAGGCCAAAAATGTCGGAACTCAACAAAGTGAATTCCGACATCGAAGCACTTGAATCAAAAAAAGCTGAATTAGAAGAAACCTACCGCTCATCCACTGCCCGGTCAAAGGAGCTCCGGTCAAGCTATGAGAGCATCACACAGTTCCTTGATAAACAAAAGGACGAGGCTGCTGCAGATAAGCCGGGGAAAAAGAACAGATTCAGGTGATCTTTTATAATCAATGCCAGTATGGCTTCTGATCCTTGTGACTGTAGCCCTTCATGCTTTCCAGCTTTTTTTCTTCTTTACTCTTAAATAGTCCCATGTTTTTCTTTGTCCTTTTTTCAGAATCCTATTCCAGCTTTGCTCCTGCAGGGATTGCATCGTTTAGCATAATAAGATTCAGCTTTTCTTCTCCGTCCTCTTCGTGGATCGCTGACATGAGCATTCCGCAGGAATCTATTCCCATCATACTCCTGGGCGGGAGATTTATGATTGCAAGTAAAGTCTTCCCAACCAGATCCTCCGGTTCATAAAATGCATGCACTCCCGAAAGGATGGTCCTGTCCCTGCCGGTGCCGTCATCTAAAGTAAACTGCAGCAGCTTCTTGCTCTTAGGTACTGCTATACAGTCCTTAACCTTCACAGCCCTGAAAGCAAATTTACAAAATGTATCAAAATCAACGCTTTCCTCCGCAAATGGAAGAACGCCGATCTTTGATTTCTCCTTTGTTATGTTTAATATATACTCGCTATGGAGCGGTTATTATTTCATTCCATAATATTCTATAATGTGTCTGTAATAGCATACCCGTTTGTAAAGGGATGTCTATATTCCAAACTCAGCACACAGCTTATCGTATCGTGCCTGTTCCTTCTCCTTCACCGGTTTAGAAGAGTCCTTAAAGCAGTGGTCAATCACATCCGCATCTTTCAGGACCTCATCCATCGGATCATCCGTCACCAGCTTATCATCATGATGATAGATTGCAGAACAGATTATCTCTGTTTCTGTTTCATCCGTCAGCTTCAGCTCTCCAAGGATCTCCCTGGCAAGGTCAGCCCCCTTGTGTGCGTGATCGTCATATGAGCCCGTCTTATATGCGTTTAGATCATGCAGCATCGCAGCCATGGATGCAATCTCCGGATCTAATCCCCGCTTCTTTGCGATCATCGTTGCAGCCAGAGAAACGCCATAAAGATGTGCAATTGCGCCGGAACGCTTATCCGCATCCTCCATTTTGTTCAATTCCGCATCTACATATTTCCGTAGTTCCTTTAATCTGCTCATTTCAGTTTCTCTCCTGTTTATCTTTTCATCTGTATCGTTCCGGGATTCCTTTTGTATTTTTCATTTTACCACAAACAACAAACCCGTGGATACAATCTCACGGGCTCGTTGTCTCCCGGATCCGCCGGGCTTTACTCAAGGATCGTATTATAGATATCACAGCTGATGGCGTAATTAGCTCTGATGAAAAACGAGATTTTGACGAGTTTAAGCAACATCTTTCCGATATGTCATTAGCTATAGAAACCCTTAAATTATGGGCAGACAAACAACTCGGGGAATCTAACTGATATCTGTAACCGAATCAAACTCCAATGTAAATGGTGCATGCTCTTTGACAAAAAACTTAAAAGCCTTACTTTTTCAGATGGTGTTCATTCCAATAATCCTCTGCTGCATCATAGGCCTCGTCCTCGTCTTCGTAATCGTCCTCATAATCATAAAATTCCTCATATTTATCATCAGCAAAATCCTGGGCCGACTTGTAATCATATACATCATAGGAATCATATTCCTTCTTTTTCTTAGACGAAGAATATGATCTTGATGATGAAGACTTGCCGGAGCTTTTATACTTGCTGTCATACTTTGCCCTCAACTTAGCATCTGCTGCCTTGCCGGCCGCCTGATGGCTCTTGCAATACCTGCTTCCATTTATATGCGGATTAGGACAATCCTTCATTGCACATCTATGATTATAGCAGTACTTTACGTTTTCGCTCCAACGTAATCCCTTACATCCCTGCACCGGACAGGTATGGTATGAGCAATACCGACCTCCTTCAACACAGGTTTTCTTGCAGGTATGATAGTCACAGGTCTTATTACCAGCTTTCACATCCACAGTTTCACCGGTTATAATAACCATGGCAAACACCAATGTAACTAGAATTAATGATATTATCCTCTTCTTCATTTTTCCTATCCTTTCATGCTACCACCATCAAATCATACTCTTCAATGAAGTACGGCATCATATACGACGTGTACCGGATCAGGCTCATGATAGCTACATCTTTGCTTTTTTACAAAGCAAAGTCTTTAAGGAAATTCCGGATTTGCACAGCTCATATGCTCCTTTCTTATATGATTTAGTGAAAGCATATATCCTTTTGCATCCCGAATTCTACCCTTTATCATATCAAGCTATATCTGAACATCGGTATGCCACATCCTGCCATAATAAACGGGATAATCAACATGACAGACAATCCGAACATTATAAGAAATATAATAAATGCCGGAATTGCGAGGATCATCAGCATGAAACCTATGAACTTTATCAATCCCCAGCTGATCTTCAAACAAAGCTTAAGTAACCACCAGGAAAAACCTATCAATATAATAAGAAAAAGCGCTGTCAACATTTTTTATCTCTCCTTTTATAATGTGATGTATCCACTATTCCTAACCTTTTAACAGTCTCATTTAACTTTGTATCCTTCATTTGATCCAGGATCTTTATTGTCAGCAAACGGGTCTTTATATCCATTGGAAACCACCTCCTTTATCTATGTGTACCATAACAGCCGGGTAGAATGCTGATCCAGGTCTTGTAGTTAGTTTTTCCAAATCTGTAATTCAGCTGTGAATTCAATTCCATCGGTACCTGAATATTATTCTTATAGAACCATCTACCTTTACAAAAGATATATGATTCTCCCAGGTACTCATATCTTTCTGGCATATGTTTCTTTCCTCCTATAATTATAATCAAAATTGTTATCTACAAGTTCACTATAATATGAAAGTTCCGTGTAATAAATGTTCATAATGGCAAATTAAGTCTTGTTATTTTGCTCTGGATATAGAAATAACAATTAGATCGTTTCTCTTTTTGATGGATTATCCATTTCTTCGTGTTTATTTCATTTTTACTGGGTTTTTTGTATAATATTGATTAGAACATTAATTTTTAGGAGTATAGGTATGGGAAAACGTTCTGTTAAAGAGAATAAAACAATATTTCAGATAGGTCGTGAAGAAGCCGGACTGAC
>JAILKW010000327.1 GCA_024693455.1 Lachnospiraceae bacterium | reverse complement strand
TTATTATTCGATGTACTAGTGACAAATCCACTATTAATACAGCATAAACTAAATTCATAGACTCTTGTCATTTCATTCCAAGAATCCTTCCATTCTAACATCAAACAGCCTTCCCATATCTTTCTTCATCTCATCCGGCATATAGGAAATTTTTATTTCTTCCAACATTCTTTCCCTGTACTTTGCAAGCTGAAGTATCATTTTGTTAGCTGTTTTTTCTGATATTCCGAGATTATCTGCAAGAACAATAAAATCCTTTTTTCTGATGTTCCTCTTTTTCCCATTTAGCGATAGTGCCATCTGATCCTTATCATGAGGCAATATCACGTTAACAGGAAGCATGTCATAGGCTGGGGAGAGTCCAAATACTCTTGAAGCCGGTGCTCTTTCTATTAAGGAAAAGTTTTTCAGGTGCATGTCTGAATTACCGGTAACAAAACAATATAACAGTCTGTAAAAAAATTCTGTCTTATCCACTCCCACGTTTTTGGAATATTTATTTATTACTCTGCCGCATCCTTCATAGGAACCTTTATATTTATCTGCTGTGAGCCTGCCTGAAAGCTGACAAAAATCTTCCATTGCATAAAGCTTATCACCATGTCTGTCAATTCGTTTTGTTATATAAGCATACTTTCCGTCAAGATAGATAAGACCATTGGGAACAGTCTTAATTCCTACAATCTCGGCCATCTTCATAGATAAAAATTCAGCTTCAGGAAGCGCTTCATAATCCTCAGATTGAGGCTTAAGTATATATCCTGTAGGATAATCAACAATTGTAAACCTGCTGCCCTTTTCCTCTTTATCAAGATGGAGTGATAGCTTTTTCTGAACACCCGGAACTGTAAGTCCCTTACTCACTGTGGTACTTGCAAGTTCCTCCAATTGCTTTTCTGAAATATCAAGTTGCGGTATTGAATCTTCACCAAAAAATTTTCTGATACATCCCACGTGCCAGCCAACCTTAATCTCGTATTCTGTCGGATTTTTAATTTCCTTATTGCAACAAAGACATCTCATACTCATCACTCAGCCTCAACATAAACATCACCAATGCAGTCGCGACACGTAACCAGCATTAGTCCAAATCTGTCTTTACCATCAATCTTCCAGTTTCGTTCCACTAATCCAAGAAGCCACCCCTCCGGAATCAGGCCATCAAAAAAAGGAAAAAGTGTATTGGATTTATAAACAGAATCCGTTAAAGGCATTGTAAGACTTAAAGAAACAGCAGATGAATCTCTTAAATAATCCTCATCATATGCAAACTCGTATCCCTCATCTGTCTCATATATACGTCCTGCATATTTATTTTGAACAAAAACCTTTCCTGCTCTAGCCATCCAATCCGCTCCTGTCCATATCTCCCGGCACAGCTTCCATTCCAAACATTGAAAGAGCCTGGTTTACTTTGTCCAGACGAACAGTCTCCTTTCCCTGTTCAAGTTCTCTCACAAATCTAAGCCCAAGCCCTGCTCTTATGGCAAACTCTTCCTGTGTCAATCCGGCTTTTTTTCTTTCTGTTTTTATATATTCACCAATCCTACTCATATAATTAGTGTATACCCTTTCGGGTATTGCTTCAATAAAAAAAGCTATTTCTATACCCTTTAAGGTGTAAAAATAGCCTTTACATTCTTATTATACCCTTTCAGGTATTGTTGTTCAATTTCCCTGCTGCCCTCTTCTGATATCCATAAACTTCTCAACAACTTTTGCCATGGCTATTGATTCATCAGCTGTAAGCCTGTAATCGTTGCCACCAGTCTTATTTATCTTGTTTAAAAACTCTGCAATCTCATATCTGAAACCGTCAACTCCTACAAAGTTGACTTCATGATGATCTACTATGTTTGGATCCTCATACCTTACTTCAAACTTCTTAATAAGCCACCATGGAGAAGGCGCCAGGATATATCCCTTTGTGCCAGCAATTACAAGTTGTCCTTCAGACTTTACCCCTGCACCTGTCTTAGAAGTTGCCAGCGCATTCTTGTATCTGAACTGTACCTTTGTGAAAACATCTATTCCATTTTTCCCAAGTATGGATTCTATACTGACATCGTCATAGTCTGTTCCAAGAAGCTTAAATATAGGAAGCATTGTGTAGCTTCCGTACTCCATGAACGCCCCACTGTACCTGGCATCTGTCATCTCCCTGGAAGCAGGATCTCCAATACGGGTAAAGCAGGCCTCTATATCACAGATATCTCCGATCGTCC
>JAILKW010000252.1 GCA_024693455.1 Lachnospiraceae bacterium | reverse complement strand
TTCTTTCTTATGCACTATATATGATATAAATATGGGATATTTCTATGTGATATTTATTTTCCATATAGGAAATCCATATAAACAGGATAAGGAAAAATTTTTCAATATAGCCCTCAAGCGGAACTTTTCACTCAAAAAATCCAAAATCCTCCAAAACAGCCTTATATTTCTTTACCATCTTTACATGATGCCTGTATAATCGGAGCACTAATGATGCCGGATGCTTTACAATAACCTTCTCCCCGTACTGCAAAAACCAATAGAACGCCGAGTCTTCACAATTTTGAAATCGAATCTTTGCCCATGCACTTTCCCCGTCATTTTCCAAAACTGAAAAGTCTTTTCCAAACCAATCTATAAAATCCCCTATGTTATGCTTATTGATCATTAGCGTTATAGTAGTAGGTTTACTAATGAACATATATGGCTGCTTAGTAAGTGTGGATATTTCAAAATGTTCACACCCATCCAACTGTGTAAGGGGCTTACGGCTTGTTCTGGAACAGATCTTTATATTGCTTATTCTGTCAAGCCTCCTGGCCTCAAGGCCGTTGCTATGGTGCCCTGTATGGCATAATAAATAGTACCTGGACTTATCTACATAGGTGTAATACGGACTCACCTCATAGGTTTTTATGCTTTTTAGATTCTTTTTCATGTCATAACCGCAGGTAGTTATCCTTATCATGCAGTTTCTTTCAATCGCATCATCTATGATTCCAAGCCACTCCGGAACCTTTGTATTTTCCGTATAATTGACGTTTTCTATGTAATATAGATGTTTAAGGTATTTTCCTATATCGTGTCCTGCTATCTTTCCAATCTTATTTATAATAGTTTTTACTGCAGGTCTGGGGATCTGCCTGCTGGTATATAATGCCTCAAGAATTATCTGTATCTCTTCCAGAGTAAAATATGGTCTTATACAGTATTTCCTGTTATGACACTCTACAAACCCCCGATCCATAAGCATCTCAAGATATCTTCCAAGTGCTTTACTCCCAATTTTTTCATTATGATCTGTCTCAAGATAAAAAGTAATGCTGCTCCTCTCTATCGGCTTTTGCTTAGTTGCATGGTCATGCAATACAGTTAGTATCAGTAATGATTCCTCTTTTCTGTAATTCATTGTTCCCCTCCATTGTAACAAGCGAAAAGGGCCTATATTGGCCCTTTTCTAACCTTTAAGAATAAAAATAAAAAAACGGATCACTTTTTATGATCCGCTTTTGCAACACATTTATATTTCTTTCTTATTCTTCATCATAATAACTATCATCAGTTAATCGGTAGGCCATTTCATACAAGTCTTTCATTCTTCTCAACTGTGTATTTCTCTTTGCTGCGGTATCCTCTTTTTCAATCATGGCAAGAAACATCTCACCTTCTTTTGATATCCCAACATTTGCCCAACCGTAGAACTGATCCATAGAAACACCCAGGCCATTAACAATTGTTACCATTGTATCCGACCTAACATGCGTTTTACCGCTTTTAGCCTGAGCTATCGTATTTCTTGATAATCCGGTCCTTCTCTCCAGTTCATTAATAGATACACCCAGGGCATTCATCATGATATCAAGTCTCCGACTAAAAATATCTATCGGATTTATTCCGGCAATCTTGTCTCGGCTTAAACTATCTTCCTTCATCCGATCACCTCCTGCTAAAAATAATTTTATCGGAGATGCCTATGACAGATAAGCCTCAATATTCTTATTGGGTAGTGCAGTATTCTGAAGGTAGACGTTATACACACTCCTGTCAGGGACAATTTTAAGTATAAATCAATATCAGTATATTCGGTTTCGGACTACTAACAAAAAAAGCTGCCTGTTCATCCTTTAAAACAGACAGCCTTATTAGGATCATCACTCCTCCATATCCCAGGGAGCAGCATTGATCTCCATGTTTACATTTATGTTGCCATCAAGGGACAGCTCCACTTTTTTGACATCGGTACGGGCATCAATCCCCAATTGTTTCGCCTCAACTGAGTTTATCAGGGTGTCCTCGTCCATCTCATCAAGAAAAGCAAAATCCGTATCCCAGAAGCAGGTCTCGACATAATTGCGAAGATCCTCATACAAAAGGATCATATCCTCCGGGCCATAGTCGTCCTCATCATCCTCTGGAAGTTCTATCTCCTCGCATTCTTTTTCAAGAGCAGCAAGAACAACGGCCCTGTCCGGATTGGGAATGCGCTCAATAGTTGTAAGTTCACCCTCTTCCTCTGTACCATCAAAGAAAGGATTATCCTTCAGCGCATCGAAAAAGCCGTCCGCCATATCCTCGTTGATCATATCTACCTGCCAAATCGCATTCTCTATGATGCGGTCAAGGACATACTCCATGGGAAGTTCAGGAACGTACTCATCCTTTGCCCGAAGAAGCCGATAAAGTCCGATAAACTCCCGATTCGCCTTTTCTATCGGGTAGTTGTCCGGCAGATAACTGAGGGACACATTCTCTGCAAACTCAAGGTTTTGCATAAGTGAATCCATATCGACGACTTCATCCAGAGGCTTTTCACCAAGATCCTGATCTATCCCGCCTGACATTGCCATGACAAAGGCGATCTCATCCTCAATTATTTCCTCCATCATGCCGATCAGGCGGTTGTTTATGAACTTTTTAACTATATCTGCCGCCACGGGATCTGACGGCAGGGATGGGATCTTAAGCATATTCTTATCTTTCTATATTGGCTCATTGAAAATTAGGTCATTTTTTTATCAAGTTCTTACATACGACAAGATTATTTTCAGTATAATACCGGCAAGATAATACTGCAATGAATTTTTCTACTATGCAAAAACCGCCCACCCCTTACAGAGTGAACGGCACAATCCATTATAACATATTATCTGACGGCTACCCAATGAGCTCCCGGGTCACAGGGTGGCAAAAGTCGTTTATTCTGCAATTTCTTTTAGGTAACGCGTGTCAATCTGGGGTGTCGCAGCATTGTACTTCTTCTACGGATATTTGTATCAATTCCTTTTAGGTAAAGCATGTCGTCCCTATGCCGTTATATTCCTCAATAACTGCTTATCTATATATAAATCATTAAATTTCTTACTCTATACCCAATACGGATTTGATAAACGTGTATCACTGCAAACATAATAAACAGTAAGCTATTAGCCATCAAAAGGCTAACGAGATAGGCATCCACATAAGTCAGTCTACTTCCCACCACTAAAAGAACAATAATAAGAGTCTCCACAATTGTTTCAATAGCGATAATAATATTTGCGGACTTCATTTTTAAGAAGAACATATCTTGTTTCATATAAAAATCCACTCT
>JAILKW010000243.1 GCA_024693455.1 Lachnospiraceae bacterium | reverse complement strand
CCGTATTTATACATTCCGAGAGAATCCGTAAGTTCGGTCGGTGTCTTTCCCCATCTTTCTATGCACTCTTTCACTTCATTTTCGGTTTCCGAATTATGAAGGAAGGTGGGAGACTTGTATTTTTCGGCAAGCGCTGCAATTCCCTCCATTCTCTCCATTGAAGTTGTATACTCCGCATGAAAGCCGATAATAAATGAAGCAAGACCGTTATCCTTACCGAGTTCATTTACCTTAAGATAGTTTTCCTCAACCACCTCAGGTCCGCCTCCGAAATTGTTCATTCCCGAAGTCTGAACCGTCCTGAAACCGCAATCAACGCTAGCGGCCGCATTTTTAGGCGGGAAAAAATACATATCAAAATTGCTTGTTATCCCTCCGGAAAGATATTCCATTATTCCGAGTATATCAAGCCAATAGATATCCTCTTCCTTAAGCTGATCCTCTCTTGGAAATACTGCATCAAAAAGCCAGTTTTGAAGAGGAAGATCATCGGCAAAAGATCTAAGAAACGTCATAGCCGTATGTGTATGGGCATTTTTAAAACCCGGCATAAGCAGATTGCCCTCGCAGTCTATCTCCCGGGCGGTCACATATTCATCACCGAGTTCCGGAGATAAACCCACGTCTTTTCCATCACCCATATAAGCTATGCTGTCATTTTTAACCCAAAGTTCTCCGTTTATTATATCGAAACTCTTATCATCATTGGTCTTAAGTATACGGGCGTTTTTAAATCTTATATTCATTTAAGCTCCCCTCCCAATTCCTTGATAGCAACCGTAACAAGAGTTGTAAACTTCTCGGATGCAGCTTCGGCAGCATCTATAACATCCTGTTCGCTGAGCGGAGTGGGTGAAATTCCGGCTGCAAGATTTGCTATACATGAAACTCCAACAACCTTCATATTCATATGCCTTGCGGCTATTGCCTCACAGGCCGTGCTCATTCCCACTGCATCTGCTCCCATCGTTCTGCAAAGAGCTATCTCTGCAGGGCTTTCATAGTTGGGGCCTTTTGTCTGAACATAGATACCCTCTTTTAAAAGAATGTCTCTTGACACCGCACACTTTACTATTTTATCAGAAAAATCCGGATCATAGATATGACTCATATCGGGGAATCTTGTTCCGAGTCCTTTTATGTTTTCTCCCCTGAGAGGAGAAGGGACGAAAAATGAAATCTGATCTCTTATAAGCATAAGATCGCCGGGTTTAAATCCCTGTTTGATCCCGCCCGAAGCATTTGTAAGGAAAAGCAGCTGCGCTCCAAGCAGACCCATTATGCGGATGGGAAGAACAACATCCTCCATATCATAACCTTCGTAATAATGAACTCTTCCCTTCATGCAGACAACCGGAACATTGCCTACAGTTCCGAAAATGAATTTGCCTTCATGTCCGGGGGCTGTGGAAACCGGAAATCCCGGTATGTCAGAGTAACTTATCTCGCACTCAACATTCAGCTCGGATGCATAATTACCGAGTCCCGAACCAAGTACAAGGGCAACCTTGGGAACAAAATCTGTAATATCTCTAATGGCCTCAAGGCAATTTTGTATTCTTTCAAATTCTTTATTCATAAGCAGTATCCCCCTATTTTTTCTCTCTGACCAATTTTTGTTTGATACCGCTCCAGGCACCAAACACTTTTCGGCCGAGAACACCTTTTTTGTAGCTTCTTACCTGAACGTAGTAGGTCTTTCCGCCGGACAAACCTCCGACCTGTTTTAACCCGCTGGCAGTCTGATAACTTTGGCCTATCCACATAAAGTTTTTAAATCTGGAAATACGAAACTGGACTCCGTCCATTCCCGAAGGGACTGATACCCTGAACGTAAGAGTCTCGGGTTTACCGTTGTCGATCGTAATACTTCCCACATTAGAAACTCCGACCTTTGGCTCCCAATGAATACCACCATCAAACTTCAGATCGTAATTAACAAGCTGCATCATAATACCCACTATTAATGCGATTACAATTACAACGACTATTATTGTTATTCCCTGAGCAGTCTGCTGAGCCTTTGTAAGTTTCTTTTTTGCCATTTACACCGTCTCCTTTGCTACTATTACAGCGCCTGCCGAATGTTTTACTATTGAATTTTGAGGAACTACGCCTCTTACACATGAAACCGGATAAATATTGGTATTCCTTCCGACTACGGTTCCGGGATTAAGTACGGTATTGCAGCCCACTTCCACATGGTCTCCAAGCATTGCACCGAACTTTTTAAGACCGGTTTCTATTTTATTTCCGTCTGTATCTTTTACGACTACAAGTGTTTTGTCACTTTTAACGTTGGAGGTTATGGAGCCTGCTCCCATGTGAGAGTAATATCCAAGCACCGAATCTCCTACATAATTGTAATGCGGAACCTGAACATGATCGAAAATTATATCATTTTTGATCTCTGTGGAATTACCGATAACACAATCAGCTCCGATTATCGCGCTTCCCCTAATAAAAGCTCCGGGTCTGATTTCGGTCCCGGGTCCTACTATAAGAGGTCCGTTTAAGGTAGCTGTCTTTGCTATTACAACATCCTTTGCAACCCAGATATCATCACCTTTTTTTTCATAAACCGATGTATCGAGAGTCGGTCCTATCTTTAATATAAATTCCTTTATCTTAGGAAGTGCCTCCCAAGGATATGTAAGCTCTAAAAGCAGATCTTTTGCCAAAGTGTGTTCGAGATCATATAAATTCTTAATCTTACAAGCTTCCATTTTACTTTTCTCCTTTGCTCTTTTTTATCCCTCCGTATGAACCGGTTTTATAAAACCTGGCTGTTTCCGAAAAAACACGGTTAAAATTCATATACCCCAAAGACTTAACTTTGGTAACATTTTTCGTAACAAAGTCTGTCAGCTTAACCATGTATTCATCTGAAGTAATTTCTCCGTCCGCAACCATTGAAAGTCCCTTTTCCCAACTGGCCGTAAGCTTCGGGTTGAGAAGTGACCTTATGGATGCATTTACTATATCATATATCATCTCCCCTGTAAGAGTAGGGGTTATTACCTGTGTCTTTTTATTCAATGACAGATATTTGTTTTTAACCAATTTTTCAAGAATTGATGCTCTCGTCGCGGAAGTTCCGATACCCGCTCCCTTGATCTGCTCACGAAGTTCTTCATCCTCTATGAGATTACCGGCATTTTCCATAGCCAGTATCATTGAACCGGAGGTATATCTTTTTGGAGGAGATGTTTCTCCTTCTTTTATTGAAAGACCCGTGATGTCTAACGTCTGCCCCTTTTTAAATGCAGCGATCGCATCCACCGGTGTATCCTCTGCTTCATCATCCTTATCCTCTTCCGAAGAAGAGCTCTTTTTCCCGAAGGAATAATTCATGACTTTTAGATATCCGATTTCGGTCATAACCTTTGCATTTGCAAAAAAAGATTCAGTGGTCTCAGCTGTGATACCCACTTCGGCAGATATCTTTTCAAACTCACTGGCAGGGAAAAAAATCGCAAGAAATCTTCTGACTATAGTTTCATATACTTTTACAGAAGTGGCATCAAGTCCCTTCAATGCCGAAAGACCGGATCCCGTCGGGATTATGGCATAATGATCCGTTATCTTGGAATCATTGGTATAACGGCTTTTCTCTATGCCCTTATAAAGACCGTTGTCCAGTATCTCTTTAACAAAAGGTGCAACTCCGGGAATACCGGAAAGCCCCCTTATATTCTTTGTTATCTCCTTTGCCACCGCAGTGGAAAGTACCCTTGCATCCGTTCTCGGATATGTAACCAGTTTCTTTTCATAAAGAGACTGTATAGTGTTAAGTGTCTGCTCAGGAGAAATCTTGAAAAACTTTGAAGCGTCATTTTGTATCTCTGCAAGATTATATAAAAGAGGAGGATTCTTCTTCTCTTTTTTCCTGGTAACTTTTATGACTTTACCTTCAAGAGCTACCGGTGCAACCCCGTCTTCCGGGATCAACAATGCATCATCCCCTGCTGTTTCCCTAAGCATTGAAAGTGCATCCTCTTTTTTTGCAAAGCCGTTATCCTTATAAAGCAGAGGTGAATCCTTATATTTTGACGCTTCCGTAACCTTCCATTCCAGAGCGAGATTATTTGAATGTGCTATGGGTTTGTAAAAAGGAGTCTTTTTAAAATCCCTTATACTCCTCTCCCTTTCAACCACCATTCCAAGTACACATGTCATAACTCTTCCGACAGAAATAACACTGTATTTTTCATGAAGAAATCCGGCCATTTCACGACCGTATTTAACGGAAAGCAATCGTGAAAAATTCATGCCCATAAGATAGTCTTCTTTTGCTCTTAAATATGCTGAATCCGACAATCTGTCATATTCACTTAGGGGCTTTGCTTCTCTGATACCCCTTAGTATTTCTTCTTTTGTCTGGGAATCTATCCAGCCTCTTCTTTCTTCTTTACCGGAAACGTTGGCTTCCTGTCTTACAAGCCTGTAGATGTATTCTCCTTCCCTTCCGGAGTCGGTACATACATATATCTTATCCACATCCGGTCTTGTAAGTATGTTTTTTACTATTTCAAATTGTTTTTTGGCATTGGGTATGATCTCGTATTTATATGATTCAGGCAAAAATGGCAGCGTATCCAGCCGCCATTTCTTATATTTCTCATCATATGTATCAGGATAACTCATCATGACCAAATGGCCGAAGCACCAGGTAACAATGCTGTTTTCGCCCTCCTGATAACCGTCATGTTTTGACATACTTTCTCCGAGACAATCCGCAAAGGCTCTTGCAACCATAGGTTTTTCGGCAATATAAACTGTCTTCATATAATTAAAGCTCCGTCATATCCACAAGAACCACGGAAGAGTCATCCTTAACCGCAAGTCTGAGTCTTTCGTCAAACTTGGTAGCCGAGAAAAGATATATTCCTTTTGCCCTTATCTTTGCAAGCTTCATATTGGTAAGAAGCTCTTCGTAATCACTGTAAGGCATGCTATCCTTATCCCAGTTGCAGATCCCGACAACATTTTCTCTTATCTCATCTGCACCCATGATATCTATAGTGCCCTCTTTTCCTACCCAGGTTCCTATCTTTTTAATATGAATGGGTAATCTGTCCATTCTGTTCATAAGAATGATGTACTCATTGCACACATCCACAAAATATCTGCGTAAATAACCCGAAAGTTCCGGGTCTATATATTTGTCGTAAAACTCGTCCTCACCCATCTGATGCAGGGCTGAAAGATTGGGATATATGAAATGAAACCAGAAATCCACAAAATTGTTTTTTATCCTGTATATTCCTTTTTTTGCATTATCCCATCCGCCTGTATCAAAGGATACCACCTTTTCAACAACATCAAAGGCCGCAAGATTTTTAAGATAAACAGATATCTTGGCCCGTGAATAACCGGTGAGTCTGTATAGATCGTTTAACTTCTCATTACCGGCCGCCATGGTAGCAAGTATGGTATCGTAAACAGAAAGCTCACGAAGCTCTCCGGCGATAAAATCCTCAGCTTCCGTATGAAGCGCTCCGGTAGGTCTTATCACAAGCCTGATAAGATTCTCTCTTGTAGTCTTTCTTCCGTCCCATTGTCTTACATAAGCCGGCACTCCTCCCAGAATACCATATGCCTCCACCGTGCTTTTAACCGAATAATTGGGAAATGCACGAACCATCTCAAGGAAGGAATAATCGGGAATCTTGTGGATATGATCAATACAACCGTAATCCTCTCCAAACACCTCTCTTGCCTCTCCTTTATCGTAAGACAAAGATGAGGTACAAAGAATTATCATAACGGGACCGGGATAGAGTTTTTTAGCCCGAAGCTTAATTATTGCTTCAATAAACTCTCTGTTTTTTCTTCCTACATTCTGAAACTCATCTATTATAAGAACAAGCTTTGAAGAATCACCGCTTCTTATCCTGTTAAAACATTCATCATATGAATTTTTGGCGATATGAACATCATATTTATCTTCTATTTCACGCTTTAATGTCTCTAACGTAAGCTGAGCGGATGCGTTTCTTGTCCTGTAATAAAAATACTTTTTGTCTGAGACAAAGCTTCTGAGAAGACTTTCCTTCTCACTTCTGGTACTGCCGCAAAGCAATACCAGCTGATTGGTACTCATCTCAAATATATTCGTTAGTTCTTTTACAAGTCCGTTTCTCGTATCCATTCACTTACATCCTTACTTTTTTGTTATAAATCCTTTCGCTTTTAAAAGCTCTGCGCAAAGAACGGCTCCGCCTGCCGCACCTCTTACCGTATTATGAGAAAGACCTACGAATTTATAATCATAGATACTGTCTTCTCTGATACGTCCTATGGTAACACCCATACCGTTTTCATAGTCCACGTCAAGTTTAACCTGAGGTCTGTTATCCTCTGTCATATATCTGATGAACTGCTTGGGTGCGCTGGGCAGACCAAGTTTTTGAGGTTCACCGCTGAAATTCTCAAGTGCCTCGATAAGCTGCTCCTTAGTGGGCTTCTTTTTGAATTTTACAAATGCAGCTGCCGTATGTCCGTTTAAAATAGGTACACGGATACACTGACATGTAATCTTAACATTATCGGCAGGAACGATCACACCGTTTTCTATTTTACCCCAGATACGAAGAGGCTCTTTCTCACTCTTTTCCTCTTCTCCGCTGATGAAAGGAATGATATTTCCTTCCATCTCGGGCCAATCTGCAAAAGTCTTACCTGCTCCCGAAATTGCCTGATATGTTGTGGCAACTACCTCATAGGGTTCAAAAGGCATCCATGCTGTAAGTGCAGGTGCATATGACTGGATCGAGCAGTTGGGCTTAACCGCAACAAATCCGCGAGTGGTACCAAGACGCTTTTTCTGAAATTCGATAACATCCATATGTCCGGGATTGATCTCGGGAACAACCATGGGAACATCGGGTGTCCAGCGATGAGCTGAATTGTTGGATACTACGGGAGTCTCTGTCTTTGCATACTCTTCCTCAATGGCCTTTATCTCTTCCTTTGACATATCAACTGCGGAAAAAACAAAATCCACATCCGAAGCCACCTTATCAACTTCATTTACGTTCTTTACTATAATATCCTTAACTCCGTCAGGGATAGGAGTATCCATCTTCCATCTTCCGGATACACAATCTTCATATCTGTTACCCGCAGATCTTGGACTTGCTGCAATCTCCGTAACTTCAAACCATGGATGATCATTCAGCAGCGAAATAAAACGCTGTCCAACCATACCTGTACCGCCAAGAATACCTACTCTTAATTTGTCGCTCATAACTTTCTCCTAACTAATAAAACTTTATACCAATTTAGCTCCGCAATTACTGCAGAAGTTTGCACCGTTTGTTGCAGTTCCGCAATTAGGGCAGAACTTCGGAGCACTGCCACCACCGGCATTAGCTCCTGTGGGAGCATTTCCTGCATTATTCATATTTGAAACCATCTGGTTTGCCATCTGCATTCCAACCATCATCTCGGCCATTCCTGACATTGTGGAATTACCTGCCTTACCGTTAGCCATAGCTTCGGTCATTTGAACCTGCTGATATTTACCAACATCACCAACCATGGCTGTAGCAGCGTTCTTGTTTATCATATCCTGGATTTCCTGAGGATAATTGAAGCTGTTTACAGAAAACTTGGTTACCGATATTCCGTCCTGCTCCATCTTGGATGAAAGATCTGCTCTTATTCCCTCTCCGATCTCACTTGCATTAGCCTGGAGATTGAACATATCCTTTCCCTCGGTAGAGATATGCTTCATAAGGAGTTCATTAAGAACAGTTGTTATTCTTTCCTTAACATCATCCACTCTGTACTCATTCTTTACACCTGCGATCTTCTCGATAAGAAGTGTGTAATCGGTAACGGAAAAGCTTGTTGTTCCGTTGGCACGAACAGGCATACCGCCGGGCATGGCAGGTGTGGGAATATTAACGGGACTTTGCGTTCCCCAATTTATGAGGAACTCCTTGGTATTAACAAAAAGCACTTCTGCTCTCATTCCACTGTTAAATCCAAACTTAAATCCCTTAAGGGTTGAAAGGAAGGGAATGATCTGGCTTTCAATATCGTATTCACCGTCATCGCGGAAAATACCTTCTATTGCTCCGTTATATAAAAATATAGCATCCTGTCCGGGACGAATTATAAGTTTTGAGCCCTTTTTGATCTCCTTGTTTGTCCACTTCCAGAAGATCATGTCATCGCTCCACTCTTCCCATTCAACTACGTTGGCAAGCTGATTTTTAACTCCATCAAATAAACCCATCTTAATCCTCCTTTAAATTAGAAACTACTTCCGCCGCTTGAAGAGTGGCCTCCTCCGCCACCTCCTCCGCCTGATGAGCGTTCGTGGTGAACAACTCTTCTGGTAGTATGAGTATATCTGTCAAATGAACCTATTATCTTTGAATCATTATCGTTTATGTAAGTACGGGAACCTACGGTTATCTTTCCTCCCATATTTCCGACCTGAACAAAAACAAAGATCAAAGCGATAACCAAAGCTACTATAAGATGTGTGTACCATTTAAAGAAAACAGAATCAAACTTCGGATCCTTGGTGCTGTAATAGCTTATTCCCTCAATGCATTTGTGACAGGCATCATAGAAATTACCGGCTGACAGATCAGGAATTATGTTTTCTTTTATTTTTCTCAATCTTTCACTGTCAAGAAAATAAGAAGCACCGTTTTTATCCGAATCATAGGAATCTATGCAAACCACATGTTCCCCGTCTTTGATACTGATAAACAAAAGGATCTTGTTTTTGTCAGTAAAATATGACGAGATCTCAGACATATAACTTTCATAACCGGTATCCATTCCGACTACATCGGTAATGATAATGTAGATTGAATACCCGGTCTCCTTATATGCCTCTTCCATTTCATTGTAAAGCGCCGTTGTCTGATCATCGGTAAGGGTCTCGGTCTCAGCTTCATTTAATATCAGAAAATGCTCTCCCGAATAATCACTTCCGTCATCCGTGCTTTCGGCAAAGGATACCACATTGCAAAAAACAAACATTACCGAAAAGATTACCGATGCCATAAGAAGCAATGCTGTTATTTTTCTTTTGATCATACTCATAATATCGGCCCTCCCAGCAAAAAGGTGATAAGACGAAGTATAAAGAATATGAGCAAAGTCACTCCTACACTCGCAAGTGCTACTTTTCCTTTATCCACCGGAGGATTGCCGGCTATCTTTCCTGTCTGTCCGTTCATCGCAAATATATATTCGGAATTTTGATATCCTGAGTAGACCATCCATACCGGAAGCATGGTATAATTTTCTTTTTGGCTGATTATATTGTAATCCCTGTCTATGATATTTATACTGTCATAACCTGTCATACTGGCTCTGACATAATCATCGACATAGTTTTTCATCCTTTTATCGATACGTTCCTTCATATCCTTGACCGTAAAGTCATACTTTTCAGCCAAATAACCTGCCAGATAAGGTGAATCAAAGTCATACAGCTCACCGTAATCAAACGGCTCAAGCTTATCCATAAGATCATCCGCCATCTTTTCCGAAGCATCAAACGGTACATTTTCAAATCTTGTATCAACTTTTCGATAAACATTGAAATGTGCTGTCTCTATGACCTCATCATCACCTCTTGAATACCTGTGAGTTATAGTGGCATCCGCAAGTGCCTCTCCCTGGCCTGCAAGATGGCAAAGCCAAAACGGAACGTATATTCCGGTCAGTTCTCTTATACGTACGTCATTTTTAAAATCATTGGGAGCGAAGAGCAGCTTTTTGCTCCACTGTTTAAAGGCAGCTTCAGCCTCTGCCTTTGTGATACGAAAAGGAATAACTTTAGCAGGTTTATAGCTTCCCGTAAGCTGATCAGAGAGTACAACCGCACTTCCGCAGAAACTGCACTTTGTAGCTGTAGTCTCTTTGTTTGTGATTATCTTTGCACCACAGTTCTGGCAGATATATTCCTGTTCTCCTGCCTGATCCGTGTAAAAATGTTCATCAATATGCTTT
>JAILKW010000219.1 GCA_024693455.1 Lachnospiraceae bacterium | reverse complement strand
CGAAATTGCCATATTGCACCTCCATGTGTTTGCGGTAATACGCTTCATCTATATGTAGTTTCGCCCATTTCTATACAGGAATGAACCCCTTTTGTGCGAACGGTAGAAAAGTTGTTGTGAAATGTCATCTTACTCATCATGGTTACAGTTAAGGCTTAGCATCGCACAAAAAACCACCTTGTCCCCATCCATCTCTATATTAATATCTCCATAGTATTTCTTCGCACAGTTTTTCATATTTACGAGTCCCCATCCATGCCCGTCACCGTCCTTATTCGTCTTTGGCAGGCCGGTTTTATCATCTAATATCAGACGACCGTCAAAACTGTTTTCCACGCATATCAGCAGGATGTCATTTCTTCTTTTGGAATACACCGATACTACCGGCTTGTCAGGATCTGCAGACTCTATTGCATTGTCCACCGCATTTGAAAGTATGATCCCTATGTCAAATGCATCCGCATTTGTCCCTGTCGGAAAATGGAAATCCAACTCCATACGGACTCCCTTTTCCTTTGCATCAGCATATTTTTCATCAAGTATGATATCCGTTATCGGGTTGCCGGTCTTACTGATCGGTACCACCCTATGGTATGCTTCTTCAAGCTTAGTAATGTATGCATCCGCTTCCAGCTTCTGCCCATTATTTACCATATCCTTTAATATCTGGATATGATTTCCCATATCATGCCGGAGTGCACGAATCTTATCGTAGTTCTTCTCAACGCGGTCTATCGAATTTCTCATATCGTCAAGCTGCATGTGAAGAACGGTTCGGTGCATTGTCTCCTCCTGCCGCAGCTTCAGCTCCTGAAAGAGAATTATGACCACAAAAATTGAGAGTATGGAACATATATAGTAGGCAACTGCAACAGGAGCATATGTTCCAAGATAGTCATCAATTGATTTCTGCGTCTGCATAAAAAAAGTGTCCCTGTACATAATCTTCACACAATATCCGAGCACAGCACAGATGGAAGGACTACAAAGCATCAGCCACTCTTTCCATGACATGTCGCAGGTCTTGCATTTGAAGTAACGGTTTAAAACGAAGATCACCGTCAGCATCAAAAAGAGTTCCATTGCAATATCCAACAGCACCCGAAGAATAAATATCGCAAGCGCCAACACCTCACTATTCTGCTTTTCATTTATAACCGTTACCAGAGAGCCTACCGGTAACGTGAACGCAGATACCTCAATAGCCGCGACCAACCATCGAATGGAAAAGAATGTCGTAGCTAGAAAAAGCTTCATGGTCAGTATGCGCCTGTCGGCGATACACAACACGATGGTTGAAATGATCACTCCAAGCCCGTACGCTGTGATATTGCTGATGGAATATGGCACTATCTTCATAACGCTCATCGTAACCGAGTAAGCCATCCCGGCATAAATCGCAAATGCCGGTTTCCTGACATAGTCCTTTGTCAAAAAAGCAAAGCATCCACCGGTAAGAATAATGCTTAGGTAAGATGCCACAACTATTACCCAATCGCCGATAATATCAATCATTTCTCATATACTCCATGAATGCTTTCACAAATTCCTTAAAAGTACCCCGTGCAACCGTAACCGTACCCCTCGGTGTTTCAATCCCGGCAGAACTATAACTTGAAACATATTTCATATTTACCAGAAATGCCCGATGTGTCTGATAAAAACCAGTTCCCACCTGCCCGGCAAGCTGTCCGATACTTCCCCGGTAAGAGATATCATTGTCCTTCAAATGTATCGTCACAGTACGGTTTAAAACTTCTGCAAATACGATATCATCGGTATCAAGACTTATGCGGGTTATACCATCCTGAATGATCACATAATGTGTTTTTTTCTCTGTCCTGTTCCTCCGTTTCACTCTGGCTTCTTCTGCCGCTTTGATTAGGATTTCCTCAAACCGGGCATCTGAAAATGGCTTAACAAGGTAGTGGAACGCCCCCACATCAAATGCCTCAAAAACATATTCTTCCACTGCCGTAACAAAGATCAAAACAACATCAGTGGATCGTTTCCTTATGATCCTGGCAGCCTCCATACCACTCATCCCATACATTTGTATGTCCAGGAGAAGAATATCCGGGCATTGATCATCAAGCAATTCCTCTGCTGAAGTGTAAATACAAACCGTCGCCTTCGGGACAATCCGAAGCACCCTGTTTCTTATATCTTCACGAATGATCTCTTCATCATCACAGATTCCAATCCTCATTTCCATGCTCCCATTATTATTTTCAATAGCTTTAATCTTATGAGTATATCCCATTTCCATCTGCGCGGATACAGTTTTGGTGTGAAATGTTAATTTCTTGTTGTAAACTGTAAAAGGCGGAGCCTTCCGCTCCGCCACAGGACTAATATGTAATTATGCTTTTGCGTCAAACGAAGAGATAATGCCCGTTGCCTCAGCGTTCATTTTCGAAACAAACTGTTCCGTAACACTCTTTACATCTGTACCTACCGCAGAAATCATAAAACTTCCATCTTGTTTGAAAGCCTCAATTTCGGCTCTCCGTTTGGCGTCAAGTTTTTCCTGCGCTTTCTCTTCCGCAAGTTTCTTCTGTTGTTTTTCCTTTGCTGCTTTTTCTTCTGCCACTCTACGCTTGGCATTCTCCTTAGCAATTTTACCATCCGGATCACTTGATCCCATACTCCATGCAGACATATTTCCATTTGCATCAATTTCCCATCCCTGGGCAATCAATGTTCCCATACAATTTGCAATCGACTTTTCAGTACACCCCGGAATTGCTGCCAGGTTTTCTTCAAGCCATGCTGCCTTCTGGGGATCCTTATTACACTTATCCAAAAATGCTGGAGATACATTCACGCTGGAACGTATCCCTTTCATGGAAACCTCTCCAACATTCATATAACTATACTTTTCCTGCAGATATTTTGTGTAGTCACGCACATTGGCAAATCCGGTCTTTACTTCCTCTTTTCTTGTCACCCCCGGTTTGTCCGTTTTTAAATCCATTATCTGCGAAGTTACGTTTCCGATTTCCATTGACATATTTAAAATGCCTCCATATTATCAGATGATACCGTTATATGTGCTGTTTGTGTTTGTGTTGTATGCTCCGGTAGAATTGTACCTACTGGTCGCTCCAGCATTAGTTGTTGCATAATATTTCACAAGGGATGAACTTGTTTCGATTGCCTTTGCATAGTTCTTTAACGTCTTTTTTACTGTAGCCATATCACTTGATTTCAACTTTTTTTCATCCAGTGTCAGGTTCCCATTTTTATCTGCGTTTATACCGATTTCTTTCAACGCATTTTTATTATCCGTTGTCTTAGCGAGCATATTCTTCAGATTAGAAGCCACACCTTCATTTCCGAGCAATCTTGCAGATGAGATTAAGCCATTATAGTTTTTTACAAAACTTGATACCCTCTTTGATATAGCATCCACATCATACTTTTCCGTTTCTTTTCCATTTGCATCCTTTTCCGTTGTGGTTGCAAAGAGCTTATCACCAATAAACGCCTCTATGTCTGATTTCAAATCAGTTGAACTCTGTGTCGTTTCCTTAGTGGCTTCATCCGTTTTGTTATTATCATTAGTTTTGGATGTCATATTCCGGCTGGAATAAATCGCAGCCCCATTCAGATGATTTGTTACTTTTGCGCCATAACTGCATATATCTTCTGACGAAAAAAGATCTTTTGTCAGATACGTCTCTGCATTCTTTGCTTTTGCCTCGTCAAGCATAAGCGTACCATCACTATTTATATATACTCCGATTTCCTTTAATTTATCAGCATTTGCTGAAGTCTCCTTCATCATATCTGATACATGTCTCGTCATAGCATTATTGCTGGACTGCTTTGACGCCTTAACGGTGGTATTGTAACTATCTACATAACTTTTCAGCGCATTTTTAACATTATCACCAACATCAGCACCATCTTTATCAGAATAGGTATCATCCTTCTGCAACTTGTTTATTGCAGACCTCAGATTTGACACCCCGTTGTTTAATGACGCATTTGCATTTGAAACCTCTTTTGAAACCGTAGGATTACGCTTCTCCTCAAGAATCTGATCTATTATGTTTTTCCCAGAGCCTGAAGAACTACTGCCTGACTTTGTCTGCTCCTTGGGTCCATACTGTTCGTAGTATGATTTCATTAACCTCTTATAACTACCATTACGTATAGATGCGTAATCAGAATAAAAATTGGATCCTCCTCCACCAAAAAAACTACTAAAATCAATACCTGCCATCTGTATACCTCCTAATTAAATTCAGATTTTTTGATACACAGACTCCTTCAATCTCATATTCGACCAATGATAATACAAATTCAACCCCATTGGCGTGAAATGTAGTTTTTGCGGTGTGAAATGTATACATCAAAGCTTTTTTACTCACCTCACCTCCCCCATATACCCCATATAATACTCCCTGACCTGATCCACGCAGTCTCTATTCTTCAAATTTTGATTCAGGAATTCATCCTCGCTCATCTCCACCACCGTTGCATCTTCGGGCACGTCCTCATGCCTAACGGCCCGCATTGGCCTGGAGTCCAGTGTCGAATCCACGGTCAGATACTCGCCAGTCTTCGGATCGATCTCTACCTGCACCGGATGCTCATAGCCACCGGTAGGGGATTTCTTATTCAGCTTCATAGCTTCCTTGAAATTGCACTCCCGCGTCGGCATCTCCCAGGGTAATGCCTTCCTGTCATATACAGGCCGCTCTTCCTCCAGGAATACGATGGCATGTTTCCGATTCATACGTTTTACTTCGGCCGGTGTCATAAGCTCACGCCCCGCACGGTTATAGTTACTGCTATAATTCTGACCGTTCCTGCCGTCACCTGCAGTATCGATGGTCATCTTTCCAAGCAGATCCGATATATACTTATGTGTGTCACTTGCTCCGGCACCTGATCCGAGGAATACCATCGTTGGACAGTTATCCATAAGAACCTCCCATTTTTCAGCATCAAAGACCACCTTAATCTGCGCCACAGACTGCAGAATCGGAATCATACTTATATTTCGGGAGCGGATCACTCCCATAAGTTTTTCAGTGTCATGCGGTCTGGCTCCGGCGTAAAACTCATCCATCCAGAACTCCAGCGGAATCGGAAGCGCACCTCCCCTGTCACGGAAATCAACATCCGCCATCCGGGACAGGATCTCTATTGCCTGGGTGTAAAGCATAGAACACACATAATTAAAGCTTTCATCGCTGTCATTGACACACAGGAAGAGAGCCATCTTTTTGCCGCTGGGATTCTTTACCGTCCCTCCCACACCGGTTGCAAACTCCCGGAGGTTCAGGTCATCATCCTCAAATATCCTAGCAAGACCTTGGGTCTCGCATAGCTTGAGCTTGGCATTTACGATAATGATGATAGAGCGCACTGTCTCTGCAGCACCGGCTTTGAACTTCCGATAATCGCGGACTGCAGGTGTCAACTCTCCCTCCCGTTTTGCCAGTTCATCCATCTTCCGCTGCAGGATTGAAGGCGGCTTTTCTCCCTTCTTTACCTTTGCAGTCTTGTCCGGGATCATTTCTTCATTAATGATCTTTAAGATATTGTTCATGGTGCCGACCCTGCCATCTCTTTTCGCCATTGTCCACTCATAGAAGAAAATAGCCTGCAGGTACAGCATGGGGCCATCCGTCCAAAAGGGATCCGATGCTGTCGGCCCTTGGGGTGTAACAGCATCATAGATATTTGCTACCAACTTTATCAGGTCAAGCTCTGTTTCGATATAAGCAAATGGATTGTACCTGTCGCTTTTCATCTGATCCTTCAGGTTCAGGCAGCGGATGGTATATCCTCTGCTCTGCAAAAAGAGCCCATATTTGTACATGAGCTCTCCTTTCACATCCAGCAGGATATAGTTATTTTGTGCCAACAACAGGTTCGGTGTCAGGACGGATGTTGTCTTATACGTCCCTGAAGATCCTATGATCAGCATATTGTTGTTTGAAGGTGCCCCTTCGCCATCCATCGGTATCTGTAGATGTCTTGTCAGAATCCGATAGTTCCTTCCCCCGTATCGCATGGCGGGATCTTTTTTTCTCATATTCATCAGCTGTAAAACCTTTTCTCCTTCTTGC
>JAILKW010000218.1 GCA_024693455.1 Lachnospiraceae bacterium | reverse complement strand
ATTATATTTCTTCTTTACCGGAACCATGGAACTGAATTATCTGATCACCATGCTGCTGTGTTCATTTATGGTATTTGAATCCCTTGATGCGGCAGGTGTATATACGGCTTTGCTTAAGATCATCGGCAAGGGCGTGGATCTGGTGAATGAGATACTTAAGATAGAACAGATGGATATAAACGGAGAGGATATAAAACCTGAAAGCCGTGATATACATCTTGACCATGTGAGCTTTGCTTATGAAAACAAAAAGATAATAGATGATGTGACGCTTGATATCAAAGAGAAAACCACAACGGCGATAGTCGGGCCCTCAGGCGGAGGAAAGACAACCATTACATCACTGATCGCAAGATTCTGGGATGTGAATGAAGGAAAGGTGACGCTGGGCGGAAGAGATGTCAGGGATTACAGTTTTGATTCCCTGATGGAGAATTTCAGTTTCGTGTTCCAGAGAGTGTATCTTTTTGAAGATACCATTGCAAACAACATCAGATTCGGAAGGCCCGAGGCTTCCATGGAGGAAGTGATCGATGCGGCAAAGAAGGCTTGCTGTCATGAGTTTATCATGGGACTTCCGGATGGTTACGATACGCTGATCGGCGAAGGCGGCGCTACTATCTCAGGAGGAGAAAAGCAAAGGATATCCATAGCCCGCGCCATAATAAAGGATGCACCCATTATCATTCTTGATGAAGCTACAGCAAACGTTGATCCGGAGAACGAAAAGGAATTGTCCGAGGCGATACAGAATCTTACGAAAGACAAGACGATCATCATGATCGCACACAGACTGAAAACAGTCAGGAACGCCGATCAGATCATAGTGATAGATAAGGGTCGGATCGTTCAAAAGGGAAAGCATAATGAGCTGATGAAAGAGGAGGGCATTTATAAGAACTTTGTACTTGGAAGAAAGAAGGCCGTGAGCTGGAAACTTGCATCCGCATAGATTAAAATTTGTATCCGCATAGGTTGAAACTTGCATTTGCATATATTGAAAAACGTGGCTTGCACGTAACTTTCCTGTTATAACGAAAAACGTGGATTGTGAGGGCATTTCCTGTTATAATGATAAACGGGCAACATAGAGTTTATTCTTTGTCATTCTGAGGAACGAAGTGACGAAGAATCTTTAGCAGATCAAGATAACAGGAGGTACAGAACATGAGTAACAAGTATGCAGGAACACAGACAGAAAAGAATCTTGAGGCAGCATTTGCAGGTGAATCCCAGGCCAGGAATAAATACACCTATTTTGCTTCAAAGGCAAAGAAGGAAGGCTTCGAGCAGATAGCTGCTCTGTTTCTGAAGACGGCTGATAATGAAAAAGAGCATGCCAAGTTATGGTTTAAGGAACTGAACGGTATCGGTGATACGGAAGCGAATCTCATGGCAGCGGCAGAAGGTGAGAATTACGAGTGGACCGATATGTATGAGGGCTTCGCAAAGACAGCCGAGGAGGAAGGCTTCCCCGAGCTTGCCGCAAAGTTCCGTCTGGTGGCAGCCATAGAAAAGCATCATGAGGAGAGATACCGCGCACTGCTTCAGAATGTGCAGATGGCCGAGGTATTTGCAAAGAGCGAGGTTAAAGTATGGGAGTGCCGCAACTGTGGTCATATCGTAGTGGGCGAAAAGGCTCCCGAGATCTGCCCCACCTGCGCACATCCCCAGGCATATTTTGAGGTGAACGCAGAGAATTATTGAGTATGTGTGTAAGGAACGTCTGAAAGAAACAGATGGAGGTTAAGAGAATGGTATTGGTAAATACTGATTATATCAGCGGTAAAAACCTGGAAATGCTGGGCCTGGTCAAGGGTAGCACGATCCAGTCCAAAGATATGGTGAGGGATTTTTCCCAGGCGCTCAAGACCATGGTGGGCGGCGAACTCAAGGCATACAATGAAATGATGAATGAGGCGAGAGCCCTGGCTACAAAGCGTATGGTAGCGGAGGCAGAGGCGCTTGGCGCGGACGCCATCGTCAATATCAGATATTCTTCTTCTGCAGTCATGCAGGGCGCCGCAGAGGTCATAGCCTACGGCACAGCGGTGAAATTTGTATAGTTTAGTTTTAGAATAAAATGGTTTATTTACAATATCCCCCTACAGTGGTATAGTGATTATAACTGTAGGGGGTATTATTATGCGAATATATCATGGTTCGAAATACATAATAGAGAAGCCGGAATATGGCAAAGGAAAGAAGAATAATGATTATGGTCAGGGATTTTATTGTACGGAAGATATCGATCTGGCCAGAGAGTGGGCTGTTGATAAGGACAGGGACGGATATGTTAACAGTTATGATATCGAATCATCTTCTTTTAAGATACTGCGTCTTAATTCACCGGATTTTTGTGTCCTTCATTGGATAACGATCCTGCTTAACAATCGCAGGTTTGAGTTGGAATCTCCGGTTTCCAGAGAAGCGTTTAAATATCTTTCTCAGAATTTTATGCCTGATCTGACAGGAGTAGATATCATAATCGGATACAGGGCGGATGACAGTTATTTTTCATTTGCCCAGGATTTTGTAAATGGAGTCATTTCTGTATCACAGCTTAATAAAGCCATGCATATGGGAAACCTGGGAGAGCAGATTTTTATTCGGAGCAGGAAAGCGTTCAGCGTCATTAGGTATTTGGGAAGTGAGAGAGTATCTGCAAGTGAATGGTATGACAGAAAAAAGGTCAGAGAGCATTTTGCCAGAAAGGAATATGGCAGGTTAAATAAAGAAGTGTATGTTAAGGGTGAACTGTATATGATCCGTATACTTGATGAGGAGGTGAGACCTGATGATCCGCGCTTACAATGAATGGTATCTTTCAGATGCAAGAAGGTGTCTGGCGAATAGTCTTGATTATGCGGTATACAGTCTGGGAATCGGCTTATCTGAATATTATGATATGTTTATAGAAAGTGATGTCTGTACACGCTTTGAAAAAGGTGATCCGTTCATTGTATCCGGTAAGTCGGGAGTAGAGCTTGCACTTATGATCGTTTCGCAGTACAGAGGTGAGCAGGATTATATGGAACGGGTATATCATGATGGAAAGAGCCGCGAATACTGGGCAGGTTGGGCTCTTGCTTTTCATCAGTGGTATACTGCATGTACATTGAGACAACTAAATAACGAGATTCCGATCAAGACCATTCTGGATATGTATGATAAGTATCACGAGATGGACATAATGCATTTTGTAGACCGGATCACTGAAATGAGGCGTGAGAGAAGACTTACTACTTATCTTAAAAAACTTCGGGAATTTAAAGGATTCAGTCAGAGTGAATTAGCGGCGATGACGGGAATACCGCTAAAGACGTTACAGCACTATGAACAGGGAGATAAACCGTTGGATAAAGCTAATGTGATGTATGTTCTTACTTTGGCACGTGTTCTTGATTGCAGCCCGGAAGTGTTGATCGAGAGTTGATAGATGAAAAAAGTGTATATGCGTTTTTTGGGATTTAGAAGAATTGGGAGAAAACTAAAATGGACGAACATGGAAAAAAGAAGATAGCGCCTGTCATTATCACTGTGGTTGTGGTCGTATATTATCTGGCATATTTTGGTTTTATGATAACCATGCTTCCCATGTATTTAAAGCTCTTGCTTGGCATCGTACCTCTTGCGGTGGCGGGAGGTATGATCTATGTGTGCATAGAGCGCCTGAAGGAAATAGATGATGGGGAAGAAGATGATATCAGTAAATACTGATCATATAGATGGTAAAAGAGATTTTGAGGTATAGTCGTTCTGAGGAACGAAGTGACGAAGAATCTTGGAGTGTGAAATGAACATATATAAATATGGAACCTCTTGTGCGCAGACCGTCCTTGTCCAGCCGGTAGACGATCATGAACTGTCATTTATTGAAAACGAGATAAAAGCAATAAGGAATCTTTCCGAAAAAGATTTTCAGTTTATCGCCGTCAAAATAGAAAACTGGAATTATGATCTTTCTCCCTGGAAATCTCCGGCAGTATTCGATAAAGAAGGCTTTGGTGATGGGGCAGATAAAACTTTGGAAGAGATAATAAAGATCTGTACGCAGCGGGATAGAACATACATCATCGGCGGCTATTCCCTGGCGGCCCTGTTCTCCATCTGGGCAGCATATCGTACAGATAGTTTTAAGGCTGTTGCGGCAGCATCGCCATCATTATGGTTTCCGGGTTTTATCGATTTCATGGAGAATAATGAGATAAGGTCCGGATCGGTTTATTTGAGCCTTGGAGATAAAGAGGCAAAGACCAAAAATCCGGTGATGGCAACTGTGGCTGATAACGCCAGGAAGGCCTATGAACTATTGAAGGCAAAAGGTGTGAATACCACCTTTGAGTGGAATCAGGGTAATCATTTTAAAGATGTGGATATCAGAACCGCAAAGGCATTCGCCTGGGCGCTTGAAATAAAGGGGGATTATCATGGATATGATAGTACTAAATACTGAGAAAAGATTGTGTACATGCTGCATGGAAGAACATGAAGTTAAAACAGTTCAAATGAAAGTACAGATGACTTTTAAAAATCGTAAAGTTGATTACGAAGCTATTTATACGTATTGTGACGTTGCGGATGAGTTATATATGGATGAGCGTCAGATGGAAGAGAATCATATAAGAATTAAGTTCGCGTATGATAGAGAAGACAGTTGTTTGACATCTACTGACATTTGTTAATATATGTGGCAGGATAGTTATCTACCGACGATGTAATCGATGGTGACATTATAATAATCAGCTAGAATAATGGCATAAGAGAGCGGAAGCTCCCTTGTGCCGTTTTCATATCTGCGATACACTTCCCGCTGGCAGTTCAGAATCTCAGCTACCTGCTGCTGGGTCATATCATGATCTGTTCTTAAATCTTTTAATCTGCTGAAATACATAGTTTTTTCCTTTTTGACAATACTACCAAACGGTGGCATAATTTGGTTATAAATGCTACCATTTGGTTGCAAAAAATCCCACTGCAGAGGTGGGGGTGTTATGGAAGTTGACGTGGTAAGATAGAAATGTGAAATTAAACTTTTTAAAGCAGGTATTATTGGAGGGAGATAATGATAAAAAGTAGAATTCGTTTAATATATCTATGTTTTGCTGCAATGATATTGTTAACTGGATGTGGTCGCATTAAATTGAAGAAGAATGCTATAGATTTTGTTGGACAGAATTATAATGATGTTATTACAGAAATAAATGGAAGAGGACTTACAAATATTGAAACTGTTATTATTGAGGATCCATATGGATTTAAGTTACATATGGTTAATGGAAGACTTGCAGAACAAGCATTAGATGAAAATACTTGGTTTATGAAATATTATTGTACTGTGACGAACGAATATGGACAGAAAATAGAGCAAAACTGTGAGGCGAAAATAAAAGGTCCTGAAGATCATCCGACGGTTTATGATTTTTATGTATATTGAGGATGAATATAAGCGGTTTATAGTGTGAATTGATAGTTGCTTTAGATTTTTGTAAATGCAGATGCCATCAGGTTTTGTTCAGCTTTGCTGATATGTAGCCTGGTGGCTTCTTTGCGCCAGTTGGAGAATATGGTGGCACACATTTTTTTTATCAGATTTGAGGCTTCACCCTTGGGTATACGGAAATAATCAGATACCGCTAGGGCTTCCGACAGATCTTTATTCGGAGTGGTTCCAATAGATAAAGACAGAAAATCTTTTTCAATAGAGGGATTGATATCAAAGGCCGGTGAAAGATCCCATTTTCCGTCAGTTAATAGGAAACCATGATTACGCAGGTGGTCATCAGTATTGGAAATACAGATATAAAAAATAATGCGAAGCCATAACTCACGGAGATCTTTTTCAGAATTATTTCCGTATTGTTCTATAAGTTCAGCAATGTCCAGATAACTCGAATCTGAAGAGTCGCCGTCTGTTTTTCCAAGCAGTGTCATGGCTGAAGCAAAATGAATTCTTTTATCTTTGATCCGGTCAAATCTTTTTGTCAGGAAAGTACTTCCAAAATCTGAAAATTGCATGATCTTTGCATCCGGTATGTTCAGACCACAGTGTATTGCGAGATTATGTGCGACCATTTCCCAGGCACCGATGTTAATAGAGTCTTGCTTGGAAGGGAATTTGGCGATCCAAATATTGCCACGCTCATCGATGACATTTGCCTTAGGCCTGGCACCTCCGAGAGAGGAGCCGGGATCGATCAGGTTCATGAGCTGTTTTTTTTCTACTATTGAACCGGACTCTTCTATATCGAGAGAAGCCTGCTCGAGTTTGCGGAGCATTTCCATCGGAGGAGCAGCCCAAGTATCTCTGTCAGATAAATATTTTTTATTTATTGAATCAAAAAAACGAAGTCCGCCGATGCGTCCTTTATCATGAACGCCTAAGATATAATGACTTTCCATAAGTGTATGAACAGGACGGCTTTCTTCTGCGGCATCAAATCTTTCTCTGCGCTGCATCAGAGTTCTGCCCCATCTGTCAGGAGAAGCATCTGAAAGAAAACCAAAGCAGGGCTTATCTGAAGGAGGA
The DNA here is from genome assembly GCA_024693455.1 of Lachnospiraceae bacterium. Lineage (GTDB taxonomy): Bacteria > Bacillota > Clostridia > Lachnospirales > Lachnospiraceae > Weimeria. Next base: position 321 of record JAILKW010000218.1, on the reverse strand, counting down.
AACTGTCTTCCGGACATGGGAAAAACATCCGGATCAAGTATGATCTCCGGATGGTTTGCCAACCAGTTATTGTCATAACTGAAGGATATTATTTCCTTGCCGCGGGCTTCTTCGATGTAACACTTGCCGATTACTTCAATCGGATCAAGCCAGCCGGCGTGCACTTCGAATGATCTCATGAGTCTCCTTTATTCAAAAGCTTTGCGTCCTGTATGATACGGCCCAGTTCATCGTCACGGGCCAGCAGGGTGATGTCGTTTGGCAGTCCGATGGCGGCCAGTACCTTTGCATATATGCCTATTGCCACGCCGGGATCGCCTT
>JAILKW010000211.1 GCA_024693455.1 Lachnospiraceae bacterium | reverse complement strand
ATTGAGAAGGATAAACTTAAAGCAAAACTTAAGGATTTTTTCAGATCAAGAGAAAAATAATAAATAAATTGTAATTTTATGTATATATTTGAAGGTTGTTTTTGCCTCGACTTATTGTTATAATCGTTTGAGCGCAAAAATAACCTTTTTGCATTTCAGACAAAAAAACAGAAAGAAGAGGATGTTATGCAGCTTACAGGAGCGGAAATAGTAATAGAATGTCTTTTGGAGCAGGGCGTAGATACGGTTTTCGGATATCCGGGCGGATCCATTTTAAATGTATATGATGCGCTTTATGCACACAGTGATGAGATCACCCATATTCTCACCAGCCATGAACAGGGAGCATCACATGCAGCCGATGGTTATGCGAGAAGTACCGGAAAGGTTGGAGTATGTTTTGCTACCAGCGGTCCGGGAGCAACAAATCTGGTTACCGGTATAGCAACTGCTTACATGGATTCGGTTCCCCTTGTTGCCATTACCTGTAATGTAGGAGTGTCATTACTTGGAAAGGACAGTTTCCAGGAGGTGGATATAGCAGGTATTACGACACCGATCACAAAGCACAATTTCATTGTAAAAGAGGTATCAAAGCTTGCGGATACGATAAGACGGGCTTTTGATATTGCAAGACGGGGAAGACCCGGACCTGTACTTGTGGATATTACCAAGGATGTAACTGCTTCTAAAGTAAACTACTCCAAAAAGCAGATTTCCGAATTAAAGCAGGTTGTTTCGGATTTTGATAATGCGGATATCGAAAAAGTAAAGCATTACATTGAAAGATCGAAAAAGCCGGTAATCTTCGTCGGAGGCGGGGCAACCATCTCCGGAGCGGGAAATCAGATTATGGAGTTTGCCGATAAGATAGACGCACCTGTCTGTGATTCGCTTATGGGAAAAGGAGCGATGCCCGGTGAAAACGATAAGTACATGGGAATGCTCGGAATGCACGGAACCAAGGTTTCAAACCTTGCGGTTTCGGAATGCGATCTTTTGATAGCACTCGGTACAAGATTTTCCGACAGGGTTTTGGGTAATCCCAAAAAATTCGCAAAGGGAGCCAAAATAGTACATGTGGATATAGATCCGGCGGAGATAAACAAAAATGTTATCGTGGATGCGGAGATCATCGGAGATATCTGTGAGGTACTTGATAAGCTGATCCCAAGACTGAATGAGTATAAACATAAGGACTGGATGGAAAAGATAAGATCTTTAAAAGAAAAGTTTCCTACAGCCGTTCCTTCCGAAGGGCTTACCGGACCTTATGTAATTGATGAAATATACAAAAAAACAAGCGGTGATGCGATAATCACAACTGAGGTTGGTCAGCATCAGATGTGGGCTGCACAGTATTACAGATTTAAACGGCCGAGACAGTTTATTACCTCCGGCGGATTGGGTACAATGGGGTACGGACTTGGAGCATCAATAGGTGCAGCGATCGGTAATCCGGGCAAACGCGTTATAAATATCGCAGGAGACGGATGTTTACGCATGAATATGAACGAGATCGCCACAGCCGTAAGGAATAAACTTCCGATTATTGAAATAGTGATCAATAATCACGTACTTGGAATGGTAAGACAATGGCAGGATCTTTTCTACCATCAGCATTATTCGCAAACCATTTTGGGTGACGAAATAGATTATGTTAAGCTGGCGGAGGCTATGGGAGCTACAGGACTTCGGGCTACTTCAAGGGAAGAGTTCGATAATGCCATAGATAAAGCTCTTTCTATGAATACTCCGGTGCTTATAGATGTAGTTATTGACAAGGATGACAAGGTATGGCCCATGGTCGCACCCGGAGCACCGATTAATGAGTGCTTCGATGAAAATGATTTATAGGAGGTTTCAAATGTCAAGAGTTTACAATTTTTCAGCAGGTCCCGCAGTTCTCCCTGAGGAGGTACTTCGTGAAGCGGCAGCAGATATGCTTGATTACAAGGGATGCGGAATGTCCGTAATGGAAATGAGTCACCGCTCCAAGATGTTTGATGATATCATAAAGACAGCAGAGAGTGATATCAGGGATTTGATGGGTATTCCGGATAATTATAAAGTTCTTTTCCTTCAGGGCGGAGCAAGCCAGCAGTTTGCAGCTGTTCCCATGAATATGATGAAGAATAAGAAGGCAGGATATGTTATAACAGGCCAGTGGGCTAAAAAGGCTTATCAGGAAGCAAAGCTTTACGGAGAGGCTGTTGAACTTGCAAGCAGTGCAGATGAGACTTTCTCATATATTCCCGATTGTTCCGATCTGCCCATAACCGACGATATGGACTATGTATATATTTGTGAAAACAATACAATTTACGGAACAAAGTTTAAGACTCTGCCCAATACTAAAGGCAAGATCCTTGTATCCGACGTTTCATCATGCTTCCTTTCAGAGCCGGTTGATGTTTCAAAGTACGGAGTTATCTACGGTGGTGTACAAAAGAACGTAGGACCCGCAGGTATGGTCATCTCTATCATACGTGAGGATCTCATTCCCGAAGAATGTCTTCCCGGAACACCTACCATGCTTAAATGGAAGACTCAGGCTGATAACGACAGTCTTTATAACACACCTCCGTGTTGGACAATTTATATCTGCGGTCTTGTGTTTAAGTGGCTTAAGAACAACGGCGGACTTGAGGGCATGAAGAAGCTTAATGAGGAAAAGGCAGCAGTACTTTACAACTTCCTTGATAACAGCAAGCTTTTCAAGGGAACCGTAAGAAAAGAAGACCGTTCTCTTATGAACGTTCCTTTTATAACAGGTAATGATGAACTTGATGCCAAGTTTGTTGCGGAATCAAAGGCAGCAGGCTTTGAAAATCTTAAGGGACACAGAACAGTCGGCGGAATGAGAGCTTCTATATATAATGCTATGCCCAAAGAAGGTGTTGAGAAGCTTGTAACCTTTATGGAAGACTTTGAAAAAGCAAATTCATAATTAACGGTCAACTACATAAAATAAATCGTAATATTACGTAAGGAGTATAAAATGTATACATATCATAATTTAAATCCTATTTCACAGAAGGGATTGGATAAATTCAGCACCAGTTATAAGAAGACAGATGATGTAAATGACGCAGATGCGATTTTGGTAAGATCTGCAAAGATGCATGACATGGAGTTTTCCGATAAGCTCCTTTGTATAGCAAGAGCAGGTGCGGGAGTTAATAACATTCCTTTGGAAAAAGCAGCAGATCAGGGAATAGTTGTATTTAATACACCCGGAGCCAATGCAAATGCTGTTAAAGAGATGGTATTTACAGGTATGCTTCTTGCGAGCAGAGATGTACTTGGCGGAGCTGCATGGTCGGTTGATAATGCTTCGGATCCCGATATTTCCAAAAATATGGAAAAGGCCAAGAAGGCATTCGCAGGAACAGAGATTGCGGGAAAGAAACTTGGTGTTATAGGACTCGGTGCGATAGGTGTTTTGGTTGCAAATGCAGCCTGCCATATGGGCATGGAGGTTTACGGATATGATCCTTATATTTCCGTAAGCGCAGCATGGAGCCTCTCTCGCGATGTTAAACATATTGCAAACGTTGAAGATATTTACCGTGAATGTGATTTTATCACAATTCATGTACCTCTTCTTGATTCTACCAAAGAGATGATCAACCGCTCTGCTATCGAGATTATGAAAAAGGGTGTTATCATTCTTAATTTTGCAAGAGATCTTCTTGTAGATGAAAAGTCTGTTATGGACGGAATTGCATCGGGAAGAGTAAGAAAGTACGTTACAGATTTCCCGAATCCCGTAACAGCCGGAAAAGACGGAGTTATCGCCCTTCCCCATCTTGGCGCTTCGACAGAAGAGGCTGAAGATAACTGTGCGGTTATGGCAGTTTCCGAAATCATGGATTATATAGAGAACGGAAATATAAAGAATTCCGTAAACTATCCCAACTGTGATCTCGGTCCTTGCACAACAACCGGCAGACTTACGGTTATTCACCACAATCAGAAGGGAATAATCGCTAAATACACAACCATCCTTGGAGATGCCGACATCAATGTGGCGGATATGTCAAATAAGACAAAGGGAGAATACGCATATGCTATAATCGATGTTGATTCACCTATTACAGATGAAGTGGTAGAAAAGCTTAAGAACTCAGAAGGTGTTATCAGAGTACGGGTGGTAAAATAATATGGCTAAGATAAGAGCATTCAGGGCGTACAGACCCTGTAAAGATATGGCAGCGCAAATAGCAGCGCTGCCTTATGATGTATATAACAAAGAGGAAGCAAGAGAGTATGTAAGTGAACATCCCGACAGCTTCCTTGCTATAGACAGACCGGAAACAACCCTTGATCCGGATTGCGACATGTATGCAAAGGAGACTTACATGCATGCTGCCCAAATGCTTCAAAGTCAAATTGCAGATGGGAAGTTTATCAAAGAAGAAGAGCCATGTCTCTATCTTTATGAGCTTACAATGAATTCAAGGGTTCAGACAGGAATAGTTGCCTGTGTTTCGGTTGATGATTATGATAAGGGTGTTGTAAAAAAACATGAAAACACTCTTGCGGCAAAAGAAGAGGACAGAGTTAATCATATAGATCATACTTCGATGCAGACAGGTCCTATCTTTTTGGCATACAGAGATAATAAGGCTTTGTCTGATATCGTACTTGAAACCAAACGTTCCGATGACCTTTATGATATTACTTCGGAAGACGGTATCAGGCACAGGGTTTGGAAAATATCCGAGCCTGCTGTTATGGATGCTATAATAAAAGAGATGGATGCAATAGGAAATGTTTATATAGCTGACGGTCATCACAGAGCAGCATCCGCAGTCAGGGTTTCTCATATGAGAAGGGAAGCTCATCCCGAAGGAGGAAAAGACGAGGAGTATAATTATTTCCTTTCGGTGCTTTTCCCTGCACACGAGCTTAAGATACTTGATTATAACAGAGTGGTTAAGGATCTTAACGGATTCGGTGCACAGGAGTTTTTAAAGGAACTCGATAAGGTTGCGGAGAAACTCGATGAGAGCGATGAGGCCATCCGTCCCACAGAAAAGGGACAGTTTTCAGTTGCCCTTTCGGGTAAATGGTATCTTTACAGCTTCAAAGCGGAAGTAAGAAGCGAAGATGCGGTTGAAGGTCTTGATGTTTCAATCCTTCAAAAATACGTGCTTACTCCGATCCTTGGAATAAAGGATCCCCGTACCGACAGTCGTATAGCCTTTGTCGGAGGTATCAGAGGACTTGATATTCTTGCGGAAATGGCTACGGATGAGGATTTTGCGGGAGACGAGGGAGTGGCTTTTGCCATGTATCCAACCTCTATAGATGAACTTCTTAAGGTTGCGGATGAGTCGAGGCTGATGCCTCCCAAATCGACATGGTTTGAACCCAAGCTTAGAAGCGGGATCTTTCTTCATGAAATAGAAAAATAAAAATACCGGGGGAAAAAGATGAGAGATATACATAAGGCATATGATCTGATCGGAAAAACCGGACTGGGAGATATCCACAGTGTCGGTTATATTTTGCGTCACAGAAAAAGCGGGGCACATCTTGCCCTGGTTGAAAACAGTGATGACAATAAGGTGTTTTATATTGGTTTTCGTACGCCACCCGAGGATTCAACCGGAGTGGCTCATATCATTGAACATTCGGTTCTGTGCGGTTCTGAAAAGTATCCCGCAAAGGACCCTTTTGTTGAACTTGTAAAAGGATCGCTCAATACTTTTTTAAATGCGATGACTTATCCGGACAAGACGGTTTATCCCATAGCAAGCTGTAATATGGTGGATTTTTCAAACCTTATGGATGTTTATCTGGATGCTGTTTTTCATCCCAATATATACAAAAAAAGCGAGATATTCAGACAGGAAGGCTGGCATTATGAGATGTTTGAGCCGGATGGAGAGATTACAATAAACGGAGTTGTTTACAATGAAATGAAGGGAGCCTTCTCATCACCGGATGATGTGCTTTCAAGAGAAATATTCAACTCGCTTTTCCCGGATAATGCTTATGGTGTGGAATCCGGAGGAGATCCGAGGTATATCCCGGATCTTACATATGAAAACTTTTTGGATTTCCACAAGAAATATTATCATCCCAGCAACTCATTTATTTATCTCTACGGAGATATGGACATGAATGAGAGGCTTGATTATCTTGATCGTGAATATCTTTCTAAATATGACGCAATAGAGCTGGATTCAAGAGTTAAATTTCAAGAACCTTTCCTTGAGCAAAGACCGGTTGAAAAAGCTTATCCGGTTGCGGTGGGAGAGGATACCTCGCATAAGACATATCTTTCTTT
>JAILKW010000250.1 GCA_024693455.1 Lachnospiraceae bacterium | reverse complement strand
ATCACAATGGAGGACGGAAAGATTTACGGACTTCCTTCAGGTGAGCAGATGGGTACGGCCGCTATAGGTGATGACAAGGATTACAGCATTTTCACTGTACCTCAGTTTTCAATGATAAACAAAGCATGGTTGGATGATCTCGGACTTCCGGTTCCCAAGACTTTGGACGAGCTTCATACAGCACTTAAGGCATTCAAGGATAATGACATGAGTGCAAAATATTACGGTAATCCCAAGGGAAGCACAATTCCCATGTCAACCGGATTTGATCAGTGGTGCTGGGGCCAGAATATCTTCTATGCAGGCTTCGGATTTACAAACTGGATCAATGATGTAATAAGCGATATCGTTCTTCAAAAAGACGGAAAAGTTGATTTTGTAAGTACATGGGATGGCTACAGAGATGCAGTTACATATTTCCATGATTGGTTGGCAGAAGGACTTATGGACACTGAAATGTTCAGCCAGAGCGATTCACAGCTTATAGCAAAATGTTCACAGGGTTATGTAGGTGTATCAACATGGTGGTATATTGAGGAGCTCATGGGAGACTATGCAAAGGATTATGTATTCCTTCCCGTTCTTGAAGGCCCTGACGGATCATACAATGTTACAACCAGAACAGGCGGCGGAACAGTCAGCGGAAATCTCAGCATAACAAAGGCATGCAAAAATCCTGAAGCTTTACTTAAGTTTTATGATGAGTGGTATAAGCCTGAAAATGTAATGCAGCTTCAGTATGGCCCCAAGGATGTTTATTTCACAGGACAGGACAAGAACGGACTTTGGCTTTCAATAACAGAAGAGGAATCACAGAAAAAATACGGAAAAGGTGCCGGAGAACTTAAGGCAGCAAACGAAGTTGCAGGACCCAAGCTCATCCTTTCAGAGTACTACACAACAACATTCAAGATGGAAGACAGAGCAATTGAGCGTCTTACTGATCTTAAAGAATCATGGATGCCTTATGTAAAAGATGATACAACCTTCCCTGTTGACTGTGTTTATACAAAGGAAGAACTTGATACTATCGATATGTATAAAACCGATTTTGAGAACACTGTAGCGGAATATGAAGGAAAGTGGCTCAAGGATGGCGGCCCTACTGATGAGGAATGGGCAGCATATAAGGACGCTCTTGTAAACAACTGCGGACTTGAAGAACTTAAGAAGGTTTATCAGGCTGCTTACGACAGATACGCAGCTTCTAAATAATAAGCGGAGGATGTTTTGATGGAAGGCCAGGTACTTAGAGAAGCAAGGCTTTATGAAGAAAAAAAGGAAAAACATATAACTGAAGATATGCGACCTGCTTTCCATCTTACACCGAGAACAGGTTGGATGAACGATCCGAACGGATTCTCGGTATACGGTGGAAAATACCATATGTTTTATCAATACCATCCTTATGATTCACACTGGGGTCCGATGCATTGGGGGCATGCGGTAAGTGATGACATGCTAAACTGGGAATATTTGCCCGCAGCTCTCGCACCGGATCAAAAGAGTGATCACGCAGGCTGTTTTTCCGGAAGTGCAATAGAGCTTCCGGATGGCAGACAGCTGCTTATGTACACCGGATGCAGCCGGGTTACAGACGAAAATGATGATATAAAGATGATCCAGGAACAGTGCATAGCGGTCGGAGACGGTGAAAATTACGTCAAATATCACAGCAATCCGGTTCTGGATGCTAAGGATATCCCGGAAGGCGGAAGCATTTATGATTTCCGTGATCCCAAGATAATAACGTTATCCGACGGTACATATCTTTGCCTTATAGGAAACAGACCTGCTGACGGAAGCGGACAGATACTTCTATATAAAAGCGAGGATGCCTTCCACTGGACATACTGGAAAAAGCTTATTGAGAACAAAAACCGTTACGGTAAAATGTGGGAGTGTCCGGACTTCTTTGAACTTGACGGCAAATGGGTACTTCTCACCAGTCCTCAGGATATGCTTCCGATGGATCTCGAATTTCATAACGGAAATGGAACCATAGTGGTAATAGGTGAATTTGATGAAACCACAGGTGAATTCAAAGAAGAAAGCATCTCAGCAATAGACTACGGTATAGATTTTTACGCACCCCAGACTATTCTCGATAAAGACGGAAACAGAGTTATGATAGGCTGGATGCAGAACTGGGATTCTGTTGCAGCAAGAGACGAAGGTGAACCATGGATGGGCCAGATGAGTCTGCCACGCACACTTTCCCTCAAAGACGGAAGGCTGATACAAAAACCGATAAACGCTTTTGATGAAAGACGCAAAAACAAGATAACTTACGAAAATGTCAGACTAAAAGATGACCTGACATTAGATGGAATAGAAGGAAGGTGCATTGATATGGAAATCACTGTCAGAAGCACCGGAGATCTATATGAAAAATTTGCACTCTGGTTTGCCGAAAAAGATGCGATGCACACTTCGCTGAGATACAGGCCGGCTGATCATACCCTCAAGGTCGACCGTAAATTTTCCGGCTCCAGACGTGCAATACTTCATCAGAGAAGATGCCGCGTTGACAGCGCAGGCGATGAACTTAAACTGCGCATCATCTTGGACAGGTTCAGCGCGGAGATCTTTGTAAATGACGGAGAAAAAGTTATGAGCCTCACCTTATATACCGATATTGAGGCCACAGGAATTTCCTTCCACTCTGTCGGCGAAGTAGAGTTTGACATTACAAAATACGATATAATTTAGGACGCAAAAGAGGAAATAGGGTTGCAAGACCAATACCGCGCAGGGGATGAACGAATCACCGCTCGCTCTATGAGACGAGCTCGCTATAGATTGTTCATCCCCTGTGCTACCTAAAAATGTATAAACAGGACTGCATGGCCGTGTAAGGGTTGTAAAATCATATACTTGAAGGAAAGAAGAGCAGGGAATATGGGCAGATGATCTAAAGCGAACTCGTTCGGTCGAGTGAGCGGTGATCATATGACCGTGTTCCCGGTTTTGCGTAAGAAGAAAAATAAGTTTGCAAGGTCACACAAGGCGAAACAGGAAAATATGCCTAATAAATTAGAAAAGATAAGATTAGGCATGGGTTTTGGAGCGCGGGTGACAGGGGAACCTGAAAAGTATGCCTAAGAAAAAGAAAATAGTTATATTAGGCACAGAACAGTTAAGTCAACCGGAAAAAACGCTGAAAAGCATGCCTAAGAAATGAGAAAAGGTCAGTTTAGGCATGAGTTCCTGAGTACAGCTGACAGAAAAATGTGAAAAGCATGCCTAAGAAGTGAGAAGGCAGCGGATTAGGCATATAGAGCCAAAATGTGGGATTGGGAGAAGAATGGCATAAGCGATAGCAGGGGATATTTCTTAATAATCCGAATTGTGTTATAGTTTTAGGTATACAGTTTAAAGGGTTTATGGGAGTGACATTGTGAAAAAGGTAAAGAATTTCCTGGTTGAAGCTATTTTTTTTATTACCGA
>JAILKW010000061.1 GCA_024693455.1 Lachnospiraceae bacterium | reverse complement strand
CCGCTATAATTTTTTAAAAAAAGAGAGTATCATTACAAAGGTCGGGAATTTAAATTCTTGGCCTTTGTTTTATCTTTTTTCGCAATTAATGACTTATAAAAAGGGATGGTGGCAATTATGTACGAAATAGGCGATTATATTATGCATGAGAGTTCCGGAGTATGTAAAGTTACAGATATCTCCGAAAAAGCTCTTTCAGGAACAGGAAGCGAAAAACTGTATTATTCTCTGGAGCCGGTTTTCGATAAGGGTGCTCAGATCATTACTCCCGTTGAAAGTGCTCGTCGTATCAGGGATATTTCCACAAAAGCAGAGATAAAAGAGCTTCTCGATGAAGTTCCCACCATTTCTATAATAAAAGAAGAAAACAACAGAGCCCGTACTGAAAAGTTCAAAGAACAAATGAGTTTATTTGAGCCCGTTTCATTGGCTTCCGTTGTTAAATCCATCTATCTTCATCAGCAGATGAGACTTGCAGCCGGCAAAAAAGCTATGAGTTCCGATGAACGGGTTATGGAAGTTGCTGAACGCAGATTATTTGAAGAGATGGCTTTCGCACTTGATACAGACATAGATGATGTAAAGACCACCTTCTTCCTTCGCTTAAAATCAGAACGCGATGAGATAGTTTCTTCTGTGGGAAGCGCGTCATAGATCCCAACGGATTTTAGATCATGTATAAAGTAAATTATACGGGCAATGCATTTTGCATTGCTCATTTTTTTAATGAATGGTATTATCTTTCCTATGAGTAAACTTCCAAGTAAAAAGAAAACCATAAGAGACAATATAATTACAGGCCTGATTCTGCTTTTTGCGCTGGTAGGAATAGTGACAACCCTGTCATATTTTGTTCATTTGTTTAAGATAGCACAGGCAAAGCTTTTCCCGGGTACCGCTATTGAGGAGGATATAAACGTTTATGTTAAGACCATCGATGTGGAAAGACCCGAGATCGATGTGCAGCTTCTTACTATAAACCCGTACTCCAGACCAGGTATCGCCATCTCAGGTGTAAAAAATGTAGTAATACATTACACAGCAAATCCCGGCTCAACCGCTCAGCAAAACAGAGATTATTTTGAAGGCTTAAAAGACAGACAGGAACTTAAGGTCAGCAGTCATTTCATAATAGGCCTTGATGGTGAGATCATACAATGTATTCCCACCTCTGAGATCAGCTATGCTTCCAATAACCGAAACGGTGATACGGTTTCAATAGAGTGCTGTCATCCCGACAAATCAGGCAAATTTACAAAAAAGACTTACAACTCCCTGGTCTGGCTCAGCGCTTTTATCTGTGCCAAATACGATTTATCGGGAGACGATCTTATAAGACATTATGATGTAAGCGGTAAACTCTGCCCCAAATACTTTGTCGAAAACGAAGATAAGTGGCTAAAGCTAAAGGCGGATGTTAATACTTTTATCAAAGAACGCGGATCCAAGGAATTTAACGATGAATGATAATATCGATATCATACAAAAAAAGATGACAAAAAGACTTCGCTACAGAAAGCCTTTGATCATAATTGAAAAGATCCTTGTCATTATTCCCGCGATATCCTTATTCATCTTACTTTTATATTACTGCTTATATGACTTGGCCTCATTGCCGGCCGCCATACTTGTTCCGCTGAGCGGATTTTTTCTGCTTACCGTTATAAGAGCCGATATCAATGCCAAACGGCCCTATGAGATTTACGGCTTTGAGCCTGTCATTCCCAAAAACACAGAAGGTCACAGTTTTCCGAGCAGACATGTTTTTTCTATATTTATGATAGCCGTTTGCATATCCCGGGTTAATAAACCCCTGGGCATCCTAATGTATATACTTGGCTTTTTACTTGCTTACATCAGGGTATTTTCGGGTGTACATTTCTTTAAAGACGTATTTACGGGCGCTGCGTCCGCAGTTATTTACGGCGAGCTGCTGTTTTATATATACCAATAAAAGCCGGGTCACTGACCCGACTTTTTTACATAGCCCGTCCGAATTCAGACAGCTTAAGTCCTTCATTTCTTTCCTCAACCATTCTGACACTCCACTCGTTTACAAACAAAAGCAAAGGTCGTTCGCGAAGATCTTTAACCTTTTTCATATCCGAAGTTCCGGATATCCTGTCAACATCGATATCATCATTTTCTATCCATCTTATGTATTCGTAGGGAAGATTTTCCATTGCTATATCAACGTTATATTCATTTTCAAGTCTGTATTTTAACACATCAAACTGAAGTACTCCGACAACTCCCACTATAATTTCTTCCATACCTGTATGATATTCCTGGAAGATCTGAATAGCTCCCTCCTGGGCGATCTGACTTACCCCCTTCATGAACTGCTTACGCTTCATGGTATCAATCTGTCTTACCCTTGCAAAATGCTCGGGCGCGAAAGTGGGAATACCTTCGAAAGCGAAATGATCTTTGGCTGTGGTAAGAGTATCACCTATGGAATAGATACCCGGGTCAAAAAGTCCGATTATATCTCCCGCATAAGCCTCCTCAACCATTTTTCTGGAATCCGCCATCATCTGTTGAGGCTGGGATAATCTGACCTGTTTATTTCCCTGTACATGGAAAACATCCATTCCGGCATTAAATTTGCCGGAGCAGATCCGCATGAATGCAACTCTGTCACGATGAGCCTTATTCATATTAGCCTGGATCTTAAATATAAATCCCGAAAAATCCTCACTGAAAGGATCAATATCTCCCTTATCGGACTTACGGGGCAGGGGTGCACTTGTCATATCAAGGAAATGTTCAAGAAAAGTCTCGACACCGAAATTGGTAAGCGCGGATCCGAAAAATACCGGAGAAAGCTCTCCCGCGGTAACAGCTTCCTGATCAAATTCCGCTCCTGCTCCGTCCAAAAGTTCCAGCTCTTCGGAAAGCATCTGATGCCTCTCATCTCCGATCAAAAGCAAGAGCTCCGGATCGTCTATACCTATCTCCTGTGTTTTTCCTTCCTTGGTACCTTTAAGAGTATCCGAATATGCCAAAACCTTTTTTGTCTTCCTGTCGTATACTCCCCTGAATTCTTTACCCGAACCTATGGGCCAGTTTATGGGACAGGTTGCGATACCAAGCTCGTTTTCTATATCATCGAGAAGCTCAAAGGTATCCATGGCGTCTCTGTCCATCTTGTTGATAAAGGTAAAGATAGGGATATGCCTCATAACACAGACCTTGAAAAGCTTCCTTGTCTGCGCCTCGACACCCTTTGATGCATCGATGACCATCACAGCGGAATCGGCCGCCATCAGAGTTCTGTATGTATCCTCCGAAAAGTCCTGATGTCCCGGTGTATCCAAAATATTTATACAGCATCCGCCGTATTCAAACTGAAGTACCGAACTTGTTACCGAAATTCCTCTTTCCTTTTCTATCTCCATCCAGTCGGACACAGCATGTTTGGCCGTTGCTTTTCCTTTTACCGAACCGGCCTGATTGATCTGTCCTCCGTATAAAAGAAACTTTTCGGTAAGTGTAGTCTTTCCCGCATCCGGGTGGGAAATTATAGCAAAGGTCCGTCTCTTTTCAATTTCTTTTATATTGTCATTTGACATTTTATTCTCCTATTTTTCCATTGCATACCATTACAGCAAACCAATCTTATTCTTTAACCTGCCTCGTTGTCAGAAGCCGCTCAAAATGTGTGCGATCAGGTTGCCGAACAGCTACATCTGATTTTTAGCATTTTGTAGTATAACACAAAAGTATAGGCGACAAAAGTATTAGTTTGAACGGCTTGACATTTTGCCTTAATATAATTATTATGTTAGATGGAACTAACAAAGGGTGTGATAGCTATTGCACTTTTTTATTTTGGCATTATGTTAGGATAAACTAATGGAGGTTAAAGATGCCTGATAAAGAGATCGTTGAACACTGTTCTCCCACACTTGCGGGACTTAAAACCGCAAATCTTTTTTCCGTAAAACTCGAAAAAGGGAGAAACATCGTAAAAGAACTTCGAGACTTAAATGCAACCATAAGAAAAAAAGGCCTCCGGGCCGTACCGGTAAGATGCACCAAAACCTATGTGCTTGTTTACCTGTACAGACCTGAGCGCCTGAAAAAAGATCTTAATGATCCGGAAGCCAGAGAGCTTCTTTGCAATATGGGATACGACTGCAGCAGTCCTGAAAGATGTCTTGCCCAGCTGGTTTCCCATCTTACAAATGACGAAAGTTTTCCTCATGAGATAGGATTGTTTTTGGGTTATCCTCCGATTGATGTAAAAGGCTTTATGAACGATACCCGCGGCGGAGTAAAGTGCAGCGGATGCTGGAAAGTTTACGGAAACGAAAAGGAAGCCAAAAAAACATTTAAACGTTATAAAAAATGCACCGATAATTACAGACTGGCGCTTTCAAAAGGCCATTCTCTTCTTCAGCTCATTGTTTAAGGTTTGATCAGCTATTGTTCGATCATGCCAGTATCTTTCCGCCAAGGGTTTCCGTTTCCCCAAGGAAAGACAGGGCTGTTGCAGCAACACTGTTAAATCCCTCCACCGTTCCATAATCAACGCCGCTTCTTATATTTTTGCCATACATAAGGAGCGGCACATATTCTCTGGTATGATCTGTACCTTTAAATCCCGGATCGCAGCCGTGATCGGCTGTTATCATAAGTATATCTTCGTCCCTTAGCTTACCTGTTATCTCGGGAAGCTTTGAATCAAAATAGGAAAGTGCCTTTGCATATCCGTCAATATCCCTCCTGTGTCCGTATATCATATCCGTATCCACAAGATTTACAAACATAAGTCCGTCAAAATCCCTGTCCAGCCAGCTGATAGTCTTATCTATACCGTCGGGATTGCCTTCCGTTCTTATAAAATCCGTAACGCCGACTCCGGCAAAAATATCATTGATCTTACCAACTGCAAGCACATCCCTGCCCTTATCCTTTAATACATCCAGCATAGTCCTTCCGACAGGCTCAAGCGAAAAATCATGCCTTCTGACCGTGCGCACAAAACTTCCCGGTTCACCCGTAAACGGTCTTGCTATAACTCTCCCGACTGCATGCTTCCCGCGAAGGATGCTCCTCGCCTTACTGCAATACTCATATAAAGTCTCTACCGGTACAATGTCTTCGTGTGCCGCTATCTGAAAAACAGAGTCCGCTGAAGTGTATACAATAAGCGCTCCTGTTTCAAGGTGTTCCCTTCCGTAGTCTTCGATTACCTTTGTCCCCGAATAAGGCAGATTACAAAGTGTCTTCCGGCCGACAGCCTCTTCAAACTCTTTTATAACCTCTTCGGGAAATCCGTTTGGATATGTAGGCATGGGATTTTCGCTTACTATTCCCGCAAGCTCCCAATGCCCCGTAGTAGTATCCTTTCCGTTGGAAAGTTCACGAAGTCTGGCAAAAGAACCGGTCGGCGCATCAACCGACAGTTGCTCAAGTCCCATTCCTTCTATATTGAAATACCCCATCTGCGCCATGTTTTTCATGTCAAATTTCGTACTGCCTGCACAGGAACGTATCGTATTACATCCTTCATCTCCGAATTTATCCGCATCGGGTGCAGCTCCGCATCCGGCACTGTCAAGCACAATGATTATCGCTCTTTTCATACTTCACCTCCGATCCTTGGGTCATTTTTCTTACAGCTCACATTATACCATTTTCTGTTATTAAATACACCTTCGGAATCATCTGCCGTTTTTAGCGGAGCAACATGATATCATGCCTGTTTTAAGCCCTTTTTGAAACCGCAAAATCCATCTGATGCATAAGTCCCGGCATTCCGTTTTCATATAAGAAAAATCCACTTCTTCTTATCATTGCATGGGTGTTATTCGAAATATCTTTGACCGAAAAATCCCCTTCCTGTGATCCGAGATTTATCGCACCTATACCGGCATCCTTTAAAGATACAAGTTTTTGGCTGCCGTCGGAACCTACGGTGAAAACTTTAAGCTTATCAAAGATCTCATCCGCCTCATCTATCCAGCCGTTATCATCCGAATCATAGCCTGCAAGATCAGCGAATCCGTTTCCGGACTTAGTGCCGAACAGCTCATTCCCGTCATTTATCATTCCGTCTTCATTTTTATCAAGAGCCAAAAACGCACTTCCTGCCATGAGATTACTCATCTCCTCTTCGCTTCCGTCCCCGTCCAGATCAAAGTAAAACTTCTGATCCGAAACACCTACCGGATCTCCTTCCAAATGAACCACCAATGGATCCATGAGAGGATTTGAAAATCTCGGGACATTTTGCTCCACCCTCTGATAAAAACTCCTGCTCATAGCCACTTCAATGTTGAAATCGATCTCACGTCCATCGCCTGTTATCACTCTTCCCATGGTGGAAAATGACATGCTCTCGGTTTCGCCGTATTCATATACCGAATTGTTAATTGAATTGTGAGCACTGTATCCATACTCCGAAAGCGCTGTTTTGGTAAATGTCGCTCCCTCTTCACCCAGCTTTGAGAACTGCTCATACGCCTCATTCGGACTCTTCCCAAGCAATATCCTAAGAAGATACTGAATGGTGTCAAGTTGTTGGATCAAAGTATCCCTAAGCGATGTGATATCATTATCCGATTCTTCAACACTTTGAGTTTTTTTCTCCTTGCTTGTCTTTTGTTCCTCCCCATCTGACGCATTTTTTATTGCATTAAAAAAACTGTCATCCGTTTTTTCCGACAAGCCGAGAGCTCCGATCTTTCCTTTTTCTTCTCCGATTATCCCTGAAGAAAACGAGGATGTTCCCAGAAAACTTCTCCTCCCCTGCATTTTGTACTGCGCATCTGATATTATCATTTTCTCTCCTTTCTTATCAGATTTCGCATCCGTGCTAGTCCAAAAAAAAGACGAACGCCGTTAATGAGGTAATCCGTTCCTCAAAAAGCGTTCGTCCATGATATCAGTTACAATACTTATATCGGCATTTTTCAGTTTTCCTTAACCGCTCCTTTATCATTTCCCGATGTGGCATTCAAAACTATCATAATGCCTATGTAGACAAGGAACAAAGAAGCAAGTATAAATCCAAAGGTTACAAATGGATTCTGGGGAATAGCCTCCAGCATCCATCCCATAAACAGAGCAAGTGCGTTGTAGCATATGTGAAGCATTATGGTTACATAAATATTTCCGGTCTTTTCCATGAGATAACCAAATACAATACCCATCAAAAATACATATATACCCTGCATTGGATTCATATGAAAGAGCGCGAACAAAAGGGCCTGCAGTATATTGGCTGTCCAAAATCTGTAGGACCTTCTCAGTTTTCCGTAGATAAGTCCCCGGAAAATAAGTTCCTCGGAAACCGGTCCGAAGATGACAGCATATATTATCATCATAAGTCCCACATTTTCACTTAAGCCCGCATCTTCCAGCAGTTTCAGATATTCCGCAAGAAGTGAGGGATAAAGCTTACCTATCATCTGTACTATATAATTACAAAATATCTGTCCGCCGATCCCCATGAAAATTATTCCGAATACGATAGTGGGGGAATAACCTTTAAACGAAAGATTTACATTCTGATTATTGGCTTTATCCTTTGCATACCAAAGTCCCATTATTATTACTGCAAGAACCGAATATACTATCGAAACCATGGCATTGAAATCCGAAGTAGTCAATTCCTTCATGGCTTCCATGACGATATCCGAATAATTTCCCGTGGAAGTTGATATCTTATGGACCAGCATGATCTCGGTTATGAAAAAAGCAATTCCGTTTTGCAATGCCACAGCGGCAAAGAAGGGCCCGAGGCATCTTAAAAATCCGCCCGGTTTACGTCTTTCTTCCATTAAAATTCTCCTTTATCTGGCTTTTTCTATGGCAGCCTTTATACTGTCGGACACGGTTGACCTGAAACCGCCCTTTTCAAGCGCAGCAACACCCGCAATGGTCGTTCCTCCGGGTGAACACACAGCATCCTTAAGCTCTCCGGGATGCTTTTTGGTATCTCTTACCATCTTTGCTGCACCAAGCACCGCCTGGGATGCAAAATCATAAGCCAATTGTCTGTTAAATCCCATTTCAACTGCCGCATCAGCCATGGCTTCTATCATCATATAAACATAGGCAGGAGAAGAACCCGATAATCCTGTAATTATATCCATCTGATTCTCTGAGATAACCTCTGCCTTACCAAAGCTTTCAAATATCGGAAGGACAAGCTTCATATCCTCGTCTGTCACATTACTGCCGGCCGCAAGCCCAGTCATTGCCTCTCCGACGAGGGCAGGAGTATTGGGCATAGCCCTTACAACGCGAAGTTTTCCGACAACGCTTACCGACATAAGTGCATTTTCTATTATGGATATAGTCTTTCCGGCAGCTACGGAAATAACTATCGTATCCGCATCAATGCCTTCTCTAAGATCTGCAAGTACATCATCGAACTGATAGGGCTTAACAGCTATAAGTACAACTTCGGACTCAGCTGCCAGCTTTTTATTATCATCGGTAACATCTATACCGTAAGCAGCTTTAACTTTGCTGCGGCTTTCTTCTAACATATCGGCCGCTATGATCCGGCTTTTATCAAACAATCCCTTATTTACTATACCGCCTATCATGGCAGAACCCATGTTGCCGGCTCCCACAAAACCAATCTTATATTTTTTCATGATCAAAAACCTGTCCTTTACTGAAAACTCGCACAAAATATGCTACAATCTAATCCGTAACAATATAGCACAACACAAAAACACTGTCAAAACGGAGCCCATAATGGATATATTTGAATATATGAGCCAGCAGCGGAAGGAAAAAGAATCCCCTCTGGCAAGCAGAATGCGCCCCCGTACCCTGGATGAGGTCATGGGCCAGAAACATATAATCGGAAAAGATAAAATGCTATACCGCGCGATCATGGCCGACAAGCTTTCCTCGGTAATTTTCTACGGACCGCCCGGCACAGGTAAAACCACCCTTGCAAAGGTTATAGCAAATACCACAAAGGCAAGTTTTTCCCAGATCAACGCTACGGTTTCCGGAAAAAAAGATATGGAAAATGTGGTGTCCGGTGCCAAAGAAGCCCTTGCCATGTATAATAAGCGAACCATCCTCTTCATAGATGAGATCCACCGCTTTAACAAGAGTCAGCAGGACTATCTGCTTCCGTTCGTTGAAGACGGAACACTCATCCTTATCGGCGCGACCACCGAAAATCCGTATTTCGAAGTAAACCGGGCTCTTCTGTCAAGATCCGTCATCTTTGAGCTGAAGCCTCTTAATGCTTCCGATATCAGAAAGCTTCTTGAGACTGCGATCAATGATTCCGAAAGAGGAATGGGTACATATAACGCTGTTATTGACGATAATGCCCTTGATTTTCTTGCCGACATGGCAAACGGAGATGCCAGACGTGCTTTAAACGCTCTTGAGCTTGCGGTTCTTACCACCGCTCCGGACGAAAAGGACAATAACATACATATTACCTTATCTGTTGCTGCGGAATGTATCCAAAGAAGAGCCGTACAGTATGACAAAGACGGTGACAACCATTATGATGTGATATCCGCCTTTATAAAAAGCATGAGAGGTTCAGATCCGGATGCTGTTGCATACTATCTTGCGCGTATGCTGTATGCCGGCGAAGATATTAAATTCATAGCCCGGAGGATAATGATCTGTGCAGCGGAAGACGTTGGTATGGCTGATCCCATGGCGCTTGTCATAGCAACCAGCGCAGCTACCGCAGTAGAAAGAGTGGGTATGCCCGAAAGCCGTATCATTCTTTCGGAGGCAGCAATATACGTTGCCTGTGCTCCCAAAAGCAATGCATCTTATAATGCGATAAACTCAGCACTTTCGGCTGTTGAAAATCAAAAAACAGGTGATGTCCCAAGACACCTTATGAATGTACATGCGGATTCCTACGGAGAAGATATGCCGCCCGGCTACAAATATGCACATGATTTTCCCGAACATTATGTTGTCCAGCAATATCTTCCGGATTCCCTGGTCGGTACTCATTTCTATAATCCTACAGAACTCGGAAGGGAAGCGGAATTTAAAGCAAGGCTTGATCACCTTAGAGAAAGAAAAGAGTAGGAGCGGAAAACCGCTCCTACTTTTTATTTCTTTACAGCTTTAGCAACAAGTCCGTCTTCGGACAGATCTATCTGAATGGTATCTCCCATTCCCACTTCTCCGCCCAGAATGATCTTTGCGGAAAGAGTCTCAACATACTTCTGCAGATATCTTCTTAACGGTCTTGCTCCGTATACCGGATCATATCCGTTATCGATAACATATTTCTTGGCTTCATCTGTAAGTTCAACTGTAAGATCTCTGTCAACCAGTCTCTCATTAAGCTGCTCGATAAGAAGATCTGTAATATCTGCTATAGCATCCTTTGAAAGCGGGCTAAACATTATGGTCTCATCAAGTCTGTTTAAAAATTCAGGTCTGAAGGAGACTCTGAGTTCTGCCATTACCGCATTTCTTGCCTCTTCACTTATACTTCCGTCCTCTCCGATACCCTCAAGAAGTGCTCCGGCACCAAGGTTTGAAGTCAGAATTATTATCGTATTTTTAAAGTCTACGGTTCTGCCCTGACTGTCCGTAATACGACCATCATCCAAAACCTGAAGAAGAATATTAAATACATCCGGATGAGCCTTTTCAACCTCATCGAACAAAACCACTGAATAAGGTTTTCTTCTAACAGCTTCGGTAAGCTGTCCGCCTTCATCATATCCCACATATCCGGGAGGCGCTCCTATAAGTCGTGCCACGGAATGCTTCTCCATATATTCGGTCATATCTATCCTGACCATATTGGTCTCATCATCGAAAAGTGCCTCTGCAAGAGACTTGGCAAGCTCTGTCTTTCCGACACCGGTAGGTCCGAGGAAGAGGAAGGAACCGATCGGCTTATTGGGATCCTTGATACCTGCTTTTGATCTTATTATAGCCTCCGTAACTTTCTCAACAGCCTCATTCTGTCCAACCACTCTCCTTCGCAGAACCTCGTCCAAATGAAGTGCCTTGGTCCTTTCTGTTTCGGAAAGCTTTGCAACCGGAATCCCCGTCCAACGGGAAACTATTGCTGCTATCTCTTCATCATTAACACTCTCATGAACAAGCTCAACCTCTTTTGACTTCAGTCTTTCCTCCTCCGTCTCAAGCTCCTTTTCGAGCTCCGGAAGTTTGCCGTACTGAAGCTCAGCCGCCTTTTCAAGATCGTAGTTTTGCTGTGCGGTTGCGATCTCACCTCTTAATGCATCAAGCTGCTCTCTCAAAGAAGTAACCCTGCTTACAGCCGTCTTCTCGTTTTCCCACTGTGCCTTCTTTGACTTAAGTTCATCCCTAAGATCTGAAAGCTCTTTTTCCAGATTTTCAAGTCGTTCTGCGGAAAGATTATCGGTCTCTTTTTTAAGAGCAGTCTCTTCTATCTCAAGCTGCATAACCCGTCTGTTCAGCTGATCCAACTCCTGTGGCATGGAATCCAGCTCTGTTTTAATGGAAGCACAGGCCTCATCCACAAGATCGATAGCCTTATCAGGCAAAAACCTGTCGCTAATATATCTGTCGGATAAAGTAGCTGCTGCAACCAAAGCCCCGTCGGTTATCTTAACACCGTGATAAACCTCATATCTGTCCTTGATACCTCTTAAGATCGATATAGTATCTTCAACTGTAGGTTCATCAACAAGTACAGGCTGAAAACGTCTCTCAAGAGCTGCATCCTTTTCCACATACTTTCTGTATTCATCAAGAGTGGTCGCACCTATGCAATGGAGTTCACCTCTTGCCAGCATGGGCTTGAGCAGATTGCCTGCATCCATTGAGCCCTCTGTCTTACCGGCTCCTACTATGGTATGAAGCTCATCTATGAAAAGAATGATCTTTCCGTCAGATTTTCTTATCTCTTCAAGAACAGCCTTAAGTCTTTCTTCAAACTCACCTCTGTATTTTGCTCCTGCTATCAGTGCTCCCATATCAAGAGCAAAGATTACTTTATCCTTAAGAGTCTCCGGAACATCTCCTCTTACTATTCGCTGTGCCAGTCCCTCAACCGCTGCTGTCTTACCTACGCCCGGCTCACCTATGAGAACAGGATTGTTCTTGGTCTTCCTGGAAAGGATACGTATAACGTTTCTTATTTCCTCATCCCTTCCTATAACAGGATCCAGCTTTTGCTCTCTGGCTCTTTCAACCATGTCATATCCGTATTTTTCAAGAGCGTCGTAAAGTTCGTCCGGATTATCCGATGTTACTCTCTGATTACCCCTGACAGTGGAAAGTGCCGTAAGGAATCTGTCTCTTGTCAAACCGAATTCCTTAAATTTATCTTTGATCGCCGAATTCGGATGCTCTATCATCGAAAGGAAAAGATGCTCTACCGAGACATATTCATCGCCAAATTTCTTTGCTTCGTCTTCCGCTGAAATAAGAACCTCATTCAGTTTTTTTCCTATATAAACGTTTCCGCCGCCCGAAACTTTAACCCTGGCTTCTACCATAGCCTTTGCGTCATTGGTAAAGTACTGGAGGTTAATTTCCATTTTCTCGATAAGCTTGGGGATCAATCCACCCTCCTGCGTCAGAAGTGCAAGCAAAAGATGCTCCTGCTCAATCTCCTGATTACCGTAATCATAAGCAAGCTTCTCACACGCATTTATAGCTTCAACCGATTTTTGTGTAAATTTTTGTATATTCATAGTGCCACCTCCTTTTCGGACACATCTTCATGTGATCTGTCTTCTTTCTCATCACAAATACGTTATAGCACAAAAATTAGCACTCGTCAAGTGCGAGTGCTAACAATTATTGATCTTTAATTTATTCTTACAGAAACCGAAGCATGGTTTCTTTTAAAAACTTAGGGTCTATGGGCTTTGGTACAACATCGTTCATCCCCGATTCCTCAGCCGTTTTTCTGTCATCTGCCGAACTGTTGGCCGTTACGGCAATTATAGGTATCCCGGAAAGCCGGGCATCTGACATGGCGCGGATCCTGCGTGTGGCCTCATAGCCGTCCATTACGGGCATTTGAATATCCATAAGGATAAGATCATAAATATCATCTCCGCTGTCTTTAACCTTATCCACCGCAATAGCTCCGTTTTCGGCAGAATCAGCCTTGCATCCATACTCCATGAGTATCATCTCTACTATACTTCTGTTGATCTCAATATCTTCAACTATAAGGACACGCTTGCCTTTAAGTCTGTCCTCATCCGTCGTTCCTTCGTCATCTTCCGCTGTACAGGCAATAACCGGAAACTTCAGGCGTATTGTTACTTCCGTTCCTTCTCCCGGCGCAGAATTTACTATGATATCGCCTTCCATAAGATCTGTGAGCCTTTTAACGATCGCAAGCCCCAGTCCCGTTCCCTGCTTACCGCTCTGGGTGGAATTCTTTTCCCGTTCAAAAACAGAAAACATATGCTCCTTAAACTCAGGATCAATTCCCGGGCCGTCATCTTTTACTCTGAATTCATAAACACCGGTCTCTTCCGGGCTTTCCTTCATCTGCTCAAGTGTCACACTGATATGTCCCTGCTCCGGTGTGAATTTAATGGCATTTGAAATGATATTTATCAAGATCTGGGTAAGTCTTCCCGAATCGCAAAGGACCATCGGACATGTAAGATGTTCGGTAGTGACCGTAAATTCCTGTTCCTTCTTTTTAGCTTCTTCCCCCATTATGGTTGTAAGCCCCGGAACAAGAACCGACAGATCGCATTGCTCGGGATGCAGCTCCATTTTGTTTACTTCAAACTGAGCCATATCCAAAACATCATTGAACATCATCATAAGGCCCTTTCCCGCATGAGAGATCCTGTCAAGATAAAAGAGTACCTGTTCGGGCTCATTTACCTTTTTCTCAGCGATGGAAGCCGATCCTATAATGGCATTTAGCGGTGTCCTGATATCATGAGACATGTTGAAAAGAAATGTGGATTTGGCTTTATCCGCAGCCTCGGCATTATGCTTTTCAATTTCAAGTTCCTCATTTTGTCTCTCGATGGTCAAAACCTTTTCTTTAAGTTCTTCGGTATAGCCTTCCTGAATCTTCAAATGTCTGGCATCATTTATTCCTACGACCGCAAACATTATCATAAGCAAAATACTTGCTATTACCACGATAAATATCGCAGGATGATTTCTTAACATACCACTTAAAGTCGTATTCTCATAATGTACGATCCACTTGCCATCCAGCTTCTGAATAACACCCTGCTGATGCATTTCGCGCAGCACTTCGTTGATCCGGTCCCGAAGTTCGGTTTTGTCCTCTCGCAAGGCTATGCAGCCAAACATTTCCTTTACAGCATAACTGGAAACAATATCATCAAGCTTCATCTGCCTAAGAAAAGTATCCCCAACCTGTATAGGACAAAAGATATAATCAAGCTCTCCTGCCTCAAGTTTTTCAAACATTTCACGATAAGTGGAAATATATTCTATCTCTTCTGTCAGACCAAGTTCCGGCATTAACTGCATGGAACCTATTCTTTTTCCGTACAATTCTCCGATAAATGAAATCCTGTCCCGTCCATATGCAACGTATTCCTTTTCCTCGACAGGTATCGAAGCTATAAGGCCGCTGTCCTCTGTCACCCTGTCCCTTTCCATATTGAGGATAACATCAGCTTCGCCTTTTTTGATCTTCTCCTGAGCATCATCCCAATCCATAAGTTCAAGCTCAAGATTCATGTTTAAGCGATTTGCCACTTCAGCAATCAGCTCTACATCCATACCGGCATAACTTCCGTCCGGTCTTATATAGGAAAAAGGACGATAATCTTTATCGGTAACTGCGTAAAGAGTTTTTTCGTATGTATTATCAGCCTTAAACTCAACTGCGGGTTCTTTATTCATTCTGCTGTTATTCAGAAAAAACCAAAAAATGCTGAGTCCCGCCACCAATACAAAAAAGAATATGCAAAACAGTATTATCCTTTTGTTTATCGCTGCATTCTTCTTTTTATTATTCTTTTCCATGGAATAAACCTCTTTTCAAGTAACTGGGGCCGTTCCCGTTTCATACCGGTTGCAATAATTTTCCTGCCCCCTCCTACGTTTTGCTTAGAGGCGAAGGCGTCGCGTCCGATATATATAGTTTAACATATTTACAGTATCTATAACTATCTATTTTTCCCTTACCGAAAATTCACATTTATTTCACACTATTACAAGAATAATTGATATATAATATTATTTTGGAGGTATTTGAAAAATGATAGATCTTTCAAACAAAAAAATTGGAATCGTACTCTCCGGCGGAGGTGCCAAGGGTATATATCAGGTGGGAATATTTAGGGCTCTGGAAGAAATGGGCCTTGAAAAAAATAATATACTTTTGGCAGGCACTTCAATAGGAGCCATGAATTCACTTCAGTATGCCTGCCATGATACTGATCATGTCCGAAGCTTTATCTACGGCCTCGGAAATCTGTTTAAGACTTCTAAAGACATCGCAGACGGTGAAGACAAAGTTAAAACCATGGAATTGCGGTCAAAAGAATTCATGAGGGAACAATATCCCGATGAGAGCATCATAAATAACAGGATACCCGTTACAGCCTGTGCTTTCTCTACGGAAAAAGGCCAAACACAATATTATAAACTGTCCGACTACTCTCCCGAGGATCAAAGACTGATAGTTCTCGGAAGCGGAAGCCTTCCGGGAATCATGCCTCCGGTTAATGTAGGCGGATATCTTTTGTCGGACGGAGGTGTTCCCCCAAAAACTTATACACCGACTTCCGCACCGGATAAGATCCCTGTTAATGCATTGGCCGGTGAAGATCTTGACATGCTAATCATCAGTTACCTTAAGCCCCATGACAGAGCGGATCTTTCACGGTTTAATAAAAAGGTAAAAATATATGAGCTCATACCCTCAAGACCTTTGGAAAAAATCCCCGGTACCGGTACTTCGGACTTCAGAGAATCGGTTCTTGAAGAGCATGAGCTGCTGGGTTATGAAGAAACAATTAAATTTTTCAATGATCAAAAATAATCCCAAAACTCCACTTCAAGTCCTGAGTCGGACTCATCAAATTCGGCTTTGCTGAACGTATCATAGTGATCATCTGTATAATAAATATCTCCGTCATCAGAGAATACTATTCTTTTGGGGCCGCGTCTTCCCGATTCAAGGGTATCTATATCACACTCGGTATATTCATCCTCCTCGGGAAGGATCCCCTCATAATTTCCGAAATAGTCTCCGCCTATGCATTTCCCCGGTGCCGGATCACTGAGCGAACCACCGTTCCATCCAAGGTCTTTGGCCTCTTTTTTGGTAATATAGTTTTGGGGAAGCGTTCCGTATAAATATATATACATGGCCACTTCATCCCGGCTGTCATATATCCCGTCTTCATCTATAGCGTCATCTTCCCGGAATATATCTGCATTATCATCAGCTTCACCCGATTCAGGGTTATCTTCTGTAGCTTCAAGACTACCGCTTGCAGTCCCAACATCATAGCTGTATTCAACCCCGCAGCCTGCGAGCGAAAATATAACTATCAAGCATAAGAATAAACAAAAAAAACTTCTTTTTTTCATAATGATCCCTTTATAAAAATACAATCTCAATTCCTTTATTTTCTTCGGCCGCATTGTCACACATCTTTTTAAACCTGCGCATGTATTTTTCTCCTACTATCGCAACCGCCGCGTCTGTACCGCCAAAAACTATTTTTACTCCGGAAATTTCTGTAAGCACATCATAAAGCGCATCAAGATTTCCGCCGTAATACTCAGGTAAAGGAAGCTTCTCAGCTATAAGACCGTGTATATCATCGGGAGAAAAACAGCCCGAAAGATCAAATTCATATTCCGTCATAAAAGTACCACCCTATCTTACAGTGTATTGCGCCAATCCTCTTCCTTAAAACCGACAAGAACTTTATCTTCCGTGATCAGCAAGGGTCTTTTGACCAGCATTCCGTCCGAGGATAACAGTTCAAACATCTCATCCTCACTCATGTCCGGAAGTTTTTGGGAAAGTTCCATCTGACGATAAAGCTGTCCGCTTGTATTGAAAAATTTTTTAAGCGGAAGCCCACTCTTTTTATGAAGCTCTCTTAAGGTTTTCTCATCAGGATGATCTTCTTTAATATCTATAGTTTCATGCTCAATATTATTTTCATCCATCCATTTCAATGCTTTTTTACATGTCGTACATTTTGAGTAGCAATATACTTTTACCATAATATCTCCTGTTCACTATTTAATTATACCCGTACTCTTTAAGCCTGGCCTTTGTATTTACCGCGTCCTCTCCTATTGTAATACTTACATAGTCTTTTATCCAGCCATCTTCCTTTATATCGTTTTCATCCAGATCAAAGCTTATATCGATAAAACTTTCTGCCTCGGAATTGTTTTGATCCCATAATTTTATATTTCCTTCATCTATATCCCTAAGTACAGCCTCATAAACAGCCGCTGCTTTTTTCTTTTCCGTTATTCCCTCAAGCACAGTTTCATTCCCTGTCAAAATAGGTACATCAACCTCACGAACCTTTCTTTTGCTGTAATTTTTTCCAAACATTGCAATCTTTAGCTGTTCGGGTTTTGAAAGGGCTGCGTCCATCTTATTATAAACGGAACCGGCTCTTTTTTTCTCTTCTTCACCGGTCCAGACTTCATAGGACCTTATTAAAAGTTTTCCGTTTGAAAGGGTGTATGTTATCTGTACATTTTCGTGATCTTCCTTACCGGCCATGAGTTTATTTATGCTGTCCTTCTTTTCACGGTTCAACTGCTTATGAAAATCCGTAATCTTTTCTATATCTGCTTTTTCCGAAAAATTCAGCTCACTGTCTATACGTACTGCCACGGCTGCATTTTTTATATCTGCCGGA
Organism: Lachnospiraceae bacterium; assembly: GCA_024693455.1. GTDB lineage: Bacteria > Bacillota > Clostridia > Lachnospirales > Lachnospiraceae > Weimeria. The sequence continues at coordinate 4,664 of JAILKW010000061.1, read as the reverse complement.
TCCGGAACATGATCCGCGTTTTTTAATGGGTCAGCATAAAGCCATACCATAACAGCACATACACATACGGCAAAAAGTCCGAGTTCTCTCATTCTACGTGGTGAAAAAACCTTAAGAGTATGATCGATCAGCATCTGAAAAACAATGAAAGCTATAGCTGTAAACAGCAGGATAAGAAGTAACCATTTGGCAAAAGATCCCATTGTCCCAACAACACTGTCATAACTTTCAAATACGCTTACAAAAATAACAAGGTATACACCCGTACCGATCGCTCCCACCCATCTTACTATGGGCTTTGTCCATTCCATTGAAAGAAATGACCCGGCTGTCTCCAAATGCCTGTATTTATATATCACATACGCTACGCCAAAAAACAGTATTCCGACCAAAGCATATACAAGTATTACAGGAAGGGCATCTTTCATACTTGAAAAAAGATCGCTGCTTATCGCATACCCATCAGTCGTACCATTTAATTTCATATCCATATAGACCGTAGGTGTTAAAACATCAGCGAAGCTGTCATTATCTGCTATTACAACTCCGTATCTGAGTTTGACTATAAGCCAATATATTGCTTCTTTTAGTAAAACATATAAGAAATTTGCCGCCACATATGTTATCAGAGCCGAAAGGGTTCTTCCGCAGCAAAGAGCTACCGCTGAAGCCAAACCGAAGAAAAAGACATCTATAAGCACGCCCTCAAAAAAATATCCCCAAAGGTATCCGCTTACTTTTGCACCCACCGATATGGTATATATGTTTGTTACTATGGTTACAAAAAGCTTTGGCACTGTCAGCATGGTAAAACCGGTTCCCACTGCAGTTAAAAAAAGTGATCGTCTGTCAACCGGAAAAGCATGTATCATATATGAATCCCTTGTCCTGTACAGATATGAAAATACGGATATAGCACAAATTATACATACTATAAAAGACAGCCAGGGACTTGCAAGTATCTCCTGAAAATATCCTGCAAATATTTCGTTTGCACCTTTGCTACCTGTCGAATAACCTGATATTTTTATTGACCTGCTAAGCAGATAGGGACTGAATACAACAAGTCCGATTCCGTACAGTACCGGAAGTATCCACATTCTTTTTAAATTACTTTTGTATATCGACGGATGAAATATTTTTGACATCGTATCCTTCGCCTCCCATCTCATATATAAATACTTCTTCAAGTGTAAGAGGGATCATATCCAAAAACAGAGGATCAAGCTTTAAAAGCTTTTCATTTATAATTTCGGCATTTCCTCTGATTATAAGTGTCACAAGACTTTTACTGATCTCACTGTGCATAACATCAAGTTCACCCGGTATCTCCGGCTTTTCCCCGGAAAATGCCATCTGAAACTTTGTTACATTTCCCTGTAGCTCCTCCAGGGATCTTTCAAGAATGACCTTACCGTGATCCATGATCCCAACATGATCGCAGACATCCTCAAGCTCCCTGAGATTATGAGAGGAAATAAGAACGCTGGTCCCGTTTTCCGCCACATCTGATAAAATAATGCTCCAGATCTGTCTTCTCATCACGGGATCAAGACCATCCACAGGTTCATCAAGTATCATTATCTTTGGTCTGGTACATATGGAAAGATAAAATGCCGCCTGCTTTTGCATTCCCTTTGAATAGGATCTTACAGTCTTTTTTACATCAATGGCGGGAAAACACTCCTCCATCTTTTTAAAAAGCTCCTCATCAAAATCCTTATAAAGTCCTTTGTATAAATTTTTTAAATCTATGAGAGTATCGGAGTTATTGTAAAAAATATCATCCGGTATATATGCCATCATGGATTTAACCCTGGCGTTTTCATATACATTCTCTCCCGAAACAAAAACATTTCCGCTGTCTGCTCTCATTGCTCCGGTAATATGTCTTATTATGGTAGACTTTCCAGCCCCGTTAGGGCCGACAAGTCCGTATATACTTCCTTCTTTAACGTGAAGTGATGCATCCGATAAAGCTTTAAACTCACCGAAGTATTTGGTCAGATGTTCTGCTTTTATCATCAAACTTCTCCTTTCCCGCAGGTTTTAATCTGCATGCCTGCTATCTGTTTCTATTCTCAACCCAAAACCTCTTTCATCCGTTCCATGATCTTATCCGGGCTCTCCCCCACCTCAATAAGGTCTTTGACTGTCGTTTTGAGGTTATCGTATAAGTCGCTTACATGTTTTTCCCTTGCCTTTTCGATCGGTGCCACAAAGCTCCCTCTTCCCGGAACAGAGTAAATTACACCTTCCATCTCAAGCTCCTTATAAGCCCTTGATATGGTATTGGGATTGATCGAAAGCTCTCCCGCAAGCTCCCTTACCGATGGGATCTTTGAATCCGGAGGTGCCACCCCCGTCATCGCCAGTCTGCGGATCCCGTCTTTGATCTGTTCATAAATAGGCCTTGAATCCCTGTGATTGATCTCGATCATATTTTCCTTCCTTTTTACAAAGAAAACCGTTGTACTTTGTCAAAAGCTATTGCTTTTATGCTTTGAGTGTACTAATACATCTAATACACTTATAACACCTAAAAAACTCTATGTCAATACTTTTCTTTCTGCAATTTTCCCAAATCATCTCCCGATAACCGGCATATCAAGGTAATTATTACGATACGAAAAGCCATTTATAAGTGTTAAAATAGGCTTTAGGTTCTTCTTACAATTGGCACAAAATGTCAATTCATTCGTAACGAAGTTGGGAAGCAGATTCCGAATACCTGCTTTACAAGGTTTTTCAGCCGGAATTCCTTTTATATACCAAAATGAATCCGGCGGCAAACAGAATTTTACAGTCAAGACTCGCTCTGAAAGGAAAACTATGAAGAATATAAATCGAACAATGATGCAGTACTTTGAATGGTATCTGCCGGAAGACTCCCTGCACTGGCAAAGGGCCGCAAAAGAAGCCGCTTCCCTTTATGAAGCCGGAATTAATATGGTATGGCTTCCTCCCGCATATAAGGGAGCTGCAGGCAAGTCCGATGTCGGATATGGTGTATATGATATCTACGATCTTGGAGAATTTGACCAAAAGGGCAGCATCCCTACAAAATACGGAACAAAAGACGAATACCTCGATGCCATAAAGGCCATGCATGAGGCCGGGATCGAAGTTCTGGGAGATATGGTATTTAATCATATGATGGGCGCTGATGAAACAGAAACCGTTATGGCCAGGCGTATGGATTCGGGAAACCGGTTTGTACAGATCAGTGACATGCATGAAATTGAAGCCTGGACAAAGTTTACCTTTCCCGGAAGAAAGGGAAAATATTTTGACTATGTATGGACTTCAAATAACTTTGACGGAGTAGACTGGGATAACAGAAGACAGGAAAACGGCGTCTTTTTATTTAAGGATAAAAACTGGGATAATAGTGTAGACGAAGAAAACGGAAATTTTGATTATCTTATGGGGGCGGATCTCGCTCTTGATAACCCTGAGGTTGCAAAGCTCCTGACCGACTACGGCTACTGGTATACGGATCTTACGGGAATAGACGGCTACAGGCTGGACGCGGTAAAGCATATCGCCTCCGGTTTTTACAAAGACTGGCTTAATGCGATGCGCGCGCACACCGGAAAGGAAATGTTTGCAGTCGGTGAATACTGGAATCCCGGAATTGACAAGCTTCTTAGATACATTGAGCTTACCAACGGGGAAATGAGTCTTTTCGATGTTCCTCTTCATTTCCACTTCAATCAGATATCAAACGCAAATTCGGGATATCCCATGTCCCTTTTATTAAGAGATACTCTCGCAGAACGGGATCCCATGCATGCTGTCACCTTTGTTGAAAATCATGACACCCAGCCGGGACAGGCACTTGAATCTCCTGTTGCTCCCTGGCTAAAGCCCATAGCATACGCCATTATACTTCTTCAGGAAAGAGGTTTGCCCTGCGTATTCTACGGCGATTACTACGGGATACCTCACAGCGGCCTTGCGCCGGTAAAAGAGCTTAAGACTCTTCTTAAGTTAAGGCAGACTATGGCTTACGGGCCGGAGCACGATTACTATGATGATGATAATATTGTTGGCTTCACAAGAGAGGGTGATGACAGGGAAAGCGGACTTGCCGTTTTATTAAGCGATGCTCCCGGCGGAACTAAGAAAATGTATATCGGCTCTTCCCATGCCGGCCAGACCTTCTATGATGCCCTTGGAAAATGCCAAAACCGGATCGTTATAGACGAGGAAGGCTTTGGGGTATTTGAAACCGACGGCGGTTCTGTTTCGGTTTGGATTAGCGAAATACCAGGATAATAGCAGGCGAGTTGAAAAACTCCAATAAAAAACATCCCAGCATTGGTCATTCCAATGCTGGGATATTTTTTGCCCCAATAAGATTATTTTTGAGTGAAGTAACCGGGTGCACCGCTTCCACCGTCTATACGGGCATAGCCATTGCCGACAGCGTTTTGATTCCACGTTGTCCCATTTCCTCCAACCAATTTACTACATCCATAAAACATCGTAGTTCCGGTGTTATCTCCGGACAGATCAAAAGCAGAAGTAGCATATATAGTTGTGAGATTAGAGCAACCACTAAACATATCCCTAGGAATACTTGATAAACTGCTTCCATCAAATGATGACAGGTCAAGACTGGTAATGGTCGAACAATTCTCAAACATTCTCGACATATT
>JAILKW010000017.1 GCA_024693455.1 Lachnospiraceae bacterium | reverse complement strand
ATCAACCAAGACACTGGTCGGTTCCGCAGTAAGCGGAGAAGGGCTTGTTAATGTCTACAGAGGTACGGGAAAGGTTCTTATGTGCCCTGTTGCACCTACGGATACCCTGTATAATGCGACAAATACGATGGCTGCAAATGCCCCTAAAAATAAATAAATGTTGTATGATACATTAATGGTTATGAAAAAGTTACGGATCATTTCTATGCTGCTTTGCCTGTCGGTTCTTACTATGACCGGATGTAAGGAAAAAGAAGTTATTGGTAATAAAGGGTGGATATGACCCTATGATATATGCAAACATGCTTTGGGAAGCATTTGAACTCGATCTCGAAAAGCTTAAGGGCTATCCGTTATGGTATGCGGATTATGAACCGGTACCTCAGACACCATATGATTTTGATATATGGCAGTATTCAAATGAGGGAGATGTATCCGGAATAACCGGGGCATTTGATCTGGATATTTGGATCACGAAGAAGTCTATTGACAAAAAGGAATAAATTATTACAATATTATCAGAGCGAGTCTTGACTATGTAAAATGTCCTGCCATAGTGCAGGATATTTTTTGGGAAATGAGTTAGCCAAGGCTAACACTCGAATAAAATGATTTAGGCAATATTTTGGCAGTGTTTGGGAAGGAACAGATCATACAGAAAATGTAAGGAGAATTCAGGCTATGGGATTATTTAGAAAATTTATAAACCAGACCCGGAAACCGGAAGGCTTTCTCGGAAAGATGATGGTAAACGGGATGAATAGCGGACATGCAAAGATGGCGGACTGGGGTATGTCACATTTGAAGACAATCCAACCGAAAGAAATCGTAGAACTTGGATGCGGTGGAGGAAGAAACGCCGGAGAATTGCTGAAGAAATATCCTTTTGCTGCAGTAACAGCCATAGATTACTCTGATGTATCGGTTAAGAAAGCGACGGCATACAATACCAAAGCTATAGAGAGTGGGCGATGCAGGATACAACGTGGCGACGTTTCTGCCCTTACGCTTCCAAAAGAGAAGTATGATCTTGCGACAGCTTTTGAAACGATTTATTTCTGGCCGGGATTGGAAACGTGTTTTGCACAGGTTGCAAAGGTGCTAAAGCCGGATGGTATATTTATGATCGTCAACGAATCCGACGGAACGGATGAGGAGAGTTTGAAGTATGAAAAGATCATAGATGGAATGAAATGCCATACGGCAGAGGAGATAGAATTAGCCCTTAAGAATGCCGGATTTTCAAAGGTAAAAACGGATCATCATAAAAGTAAACCATGGATCACCGTCATTGCAAAAAAATAATCGTGAGATTACAGCCTGCAAAACGTCAAAAGATGGGGAGGGATAAAGTTAATGAAAGCAGATTACAAAAACTGGATGCCCAAAGGAATGGTAATGGGAACGGCGTTCGCTGCTGTTGCTGCTTTGGTGGGACATTTCGTGTGTCGAATTGTTTACGCAAAGGAGATGGGGATCGCGATAAAAGTCATAAGCACAGGATTTCTTGTACTTGCAATAATATTGTTCCCGGTGACTGTTTGGATGATTTTGATGTACAGGGCTTTTTCCTATAATGGGAATCGTCAAATGTCTAAGCATATCATTGAAGGAGTAGCCTCATATGTGAATATCCCGGACGGAGGGAAAGGTCTTGATGTGGGTTGCGGCAGTGGTGCGCTTACAATCGCCTGTGCTAAGAAAAACCCCGGGGCACAGATAATCGGAATTGACCGTTGGGGTAAAGAATATGCGTCTTTTTCTAAGGCACTTTGTGAAGACAATGCAAAGGCGGAAGGCGTAAACAATACTTCTTTTGAAAATGGAGATGCGCTTAAGCTTCGATTCGCCGATGAGACCTTTGATGCGGTAACCAGCAATTACGTTTACCATAATATACCCTGCAAAGACAGGCAGACTATCCTTTTAGAAACGCTAAGAACCTTAAAAAAAGGCGGAACGTTTGCGATTCATGACATTATGTCCAAAGGCAGATATGGAGATATGCAGGCATTTGCTGATAAACTTAAGCAAATGGGCTATCGGGAAGTAAAGCTGATCGATACGACTGACGGAATCTTCATGAGCCGTTTTGAGGCTATGTGGATGGATCTTTCCGGATCGACATTGCTGGTTGGAATAAAATAAGCTTGTGTAAATATTTTTGCTTGAAATTCCGGTTAGGCTATCGATATCTTCCCGGTGTGACCCCGTTTATCGAACGAAACTGTCTGTAAAAATGGACCGCACTGGCATAGCCACATGCCGTAGCGATATCTTCTATGGACATATCGGTAGTACGCAGCAGTTCCTCACTATAGGAGATCCGCATCTGTATCAGATCCTTCTGATAAGAAGTCTTGAAAAAATACGTATACAGATGCTGAAAATATGACAGACTGATTCCTATCTCATCTGCTGCTTCCTTTGCAGTCCCGGCATTTTGTGGTTCTGACTGCATCCTGAGCCTAAGCTTTTGCATGGGATGCAGGTATGGACTGTATTCGCTCGAAGCGACATGTCGATATCCGTACATCAGATGACTGATGAGCACCTTAAAAATACTATCAATATGAAAATCTCGCAATTCCTCCGGAGCGTAACTGTTTTCATACAAAAGCTGCTGCAGGCAGGTTTCGACAAGGGATGGATTGTCCAATGAAAAAGGCTTATGAAAAGCCTGCATGTCAATCGCCGAAAGATCATCTTCACTGCAGTTAAAATGCAGCCAGTCATCAGTATAAGCACCCACCGGATTATAATATGAATACGGTGTATGTGGTGCGATCAGAACAGCCTGATGAGGCACGGCATCATATTCAGCTTCTCCAAATCTAAAGACGGCTTTCGTATGTGTGATCAGCAACACATAGGAGTCAAATCCCCTTGGCCTGTTCATAAAAAAATTAGAATCATGTCCGGCATATACGCCGCCATTTAAAATCTCAAACATCTATTTTCCTCTATTCATTTTTCATGAAATTACCCACTTAACATTAGACATGCTGCATTCAAATCCCTTTTACGTATTGTTTTGTTGCGGACTACGGAACCGGCAATGATCGTTAAATTAATTTAGCAGAATATGTTATATATGAGCACTATATGTTATTGTCAGGTCACAAAAATGATATTATCATCATAACATACAGTAAATCAAAGAAAAACAACATTTTTCGGAGGGGTTTAATATGGATGAACGTGTTTGGGCATCGCAGATTTCTGACAGAATACATCAAAAAGAAACAGCAGTGGTTAAAAGAAATGCTCACAAAATTCCCTATACTACGGAGGCCGGAGTGTTTGATGACTGGTCAGATGATGACAAGGTCTGCTGGTGGACGAATGGTTTCTGGGCCGGCATGCTTTGGCAGCTCTACAATGTATATCACGAAGTATCATATCAGACATGCGCTAAAGAAATAGAGGACAAGCTCGACAAAAATCTAATGAACTATATGGGTATGGATCACGACAGTGGTTTCAAATGGCTCCTTACATCCGGCGCAAACTATCAGATCAATAATGACGAAAAGTCCAAAAACAGACTAATGCTCGCAGCCGGCAATCTGGCAGGACGCATCAATTTGAAGGCAGGTCTCATCCGTGCCTGGAACGATCCCGGCAATGGTGACACAGCAGGATGGGCAATCATCGACTGCATGATGAACCTTCCCTTGCTATACAATGCGTCAGCACTTACGAAGGATCCGAGATTTACTCAGATTGCCATGTGTCATGCAGATAATGCAATGAAGGTGTTCATGAGAGAGGATGGCTCGGTAAACCACATCGTTACCTTTGATCCTGACACGGGAGAATTTATAAGGTCTCTCGGTGGACAGGGCATGCAGGAGGGATCATCATGGACCAGAGGTCAGTCATGGGCTGTGTATGGATTTACGCTCAGTTACCATCATACAAAAAAGATTGAATATTTAGATACTGCGATCCGCTCGGCGGATTATATCTTATCAAAGATTCCGGTATCTAATCTAATACCTGTCGACTACGACCAGCCCGAATCATGCGATTGGGAAGATGATACGGCAGCAGCCATCACAGCTTGCGGACTTTTGCTTTTGAGTGAAGAACTCGGAAAGGCAGAGGGCAAAGATAATGACAAAGCAAAGAAGTATTACGACAAAGCAGTTGATCTGCTAAAGACCTTAGCAGACAGCCGCTGCAACTGGGATCCTGATACTGACCAGCTTCTTGAGAGATGCTCGGCAGCATATAACGATGATAAACACGATTTTTCGATCATTTACGGAGATTATTTCTTTACTGAGGCAATCTTAAGACTTTGTGGAAAGGAGATATTTTTATGGTAGACATGTTTTCGCTGGAGGGTAAAACCGCATGGGTCACAGGCGCAGCCTATGGAATAGGCTTTGCAATGGCAGAGGCGCTGGCAGGTGCAGGTGCAAATATCGTATTCAACTGCAGGAGTCAGGAACATATGGATAAGGCACTCAGTGATTATGAGGCTAAGGGAATCACAGCAAAGGGTTATATCTGTGATGTAACAGACGAGGCTGCTGTAGCAGATCTTGTGGCAGATGTAAAAAAAGAGTTTGGCGGCATTGATATCCTGGTTAACAATGCCGGTATCATAAAGAGGATCCCTATGACTGAAATGGCATCCTCCGAATTTAGAGAGGTTATAGACATCGACCTCGTAGCACCTTTTATCGCCTCAAAGGCTGTTATCCCTGACATGATAGAAAAAGGTGGTGGCAAGATCATAAATGTCTGCTCAATGATGAGTGAACTCGGACGAGAGACCGTGTCTGCCTACGCAGCAGCAAAGGGTGGCTTAAAGATGCTTACCAAAAATATTGCATCCGAGTACGGAAAATACAATATACAGTGTAACGGTATAGGTCCGGGATATATAGCAACTCCGCAGACAGCGCCGCTCCGTGAAAAGCAGGCTGATGGAAGCAGACATCCTTTTGACACTTTCATCTGTGCCAAGACTCCGCAGGAGCGCTGGGGAACACCGGAGGATCTGATGGGACCGACAATCTTTCTTGCTTCCGGAGCATCTGATTTTGTAAACGGACACGTTCTTTATGTAGACGGTGGCATCCTCGCATATATAGGAAAACAACCATAAATTGGAGGTATTGAATGACGCAGATTTTTGAAATGAAAAATCCGGACTTTGATCTTAGTCCGTATACAGGCATGACGAGGGACGAATGGATCCGCGCCGGTGAGCATCTTCTGCAAGGCATATTCCGTAATATAAAGGATTTTAAAGATCCTGTAGTTATGCCAAGAGCGGAAACAAAAATAACATATCCCCATGCAGAAAGTGCACCCGATTTCAGGGAAGCTGAACGCAGGGCTGAAATGTTCGAGGGGCTTACAAGATCTCTTTTTATCGCAGCACCTCTGATAAAAGATAATCCGGACCTTACGATCTGCGGATACAAGATCGCGGATTACTATAAAAGTCAAATCTTAAGATCATGCACGAGCGGGGATCCCGTGAGTGTCAGCAACTACGACGAGCTTCAGGAGCTTACAAAGCATGTAGATCCGTTCAGAGCATTTCAACAGACAGTAGAGACCTGCGCTCTCGTGATCGGACTTTGGGTCAGCCGCAAGGTCATATGGGAAACCTACGACAAATCCGAGCAGGATGTGATCGCAAAATTCCTTACAAGCTATGCACATGCAAATACAGTTCCTCAGAACTGGCGACTCTTTAACATGCTTGATATGGCATTTTTGAATATGTATGGATATCCCATCGACAAGGATATCATGATGGATCATGCATCTGAGATCCTAGCTTACTATGCAGGAGATGGCTGGTATCGTGATGGTCACTGTTTTGATTACTACTCATGCTGGGCATTTCAGGTATATACACCACTTTGGAACCTTTGGTATGGATATGAAAATGCACCGGAGATCGCAGCACAGTTTGAGGAAAATTCAAACGAACTGATGAAGACATACCCTGACTTTTTCGATCGTGATGGTCATACAAATATGTGGGGACGCAGCAACATCTATCGCTGTGCGGCTACTACCGCCTTTGAAGGTAATATGAATCTGAAAAAATCTGTCGCAGATCCCGGACTTGCACGCAGGATCTGTTCCGGAAGTCTGCTCCAGTTCTTAGGGCGAGAGGATTTTTATTATAAAGGGATTCCGACCATGGGATTCTATGGTCAGTTTGCGCCCTTGGTACAGGGGTATTCATGCGCGGAATCACCTTTCTGGCTCGGAAAGATATTTCTGTGCCTCGATCTTCCCACTGACCACCCATTCTGGACAGCAAAGGAAAACAACGGTTCATGGGAAAAACTTACTGATAATGAGGTGAAGACGACCACACTCGATGGCCCGGCTCTTTGCTATTCGAATCATGAAGGAAACGGAACTACAATTCTTCGCTCAGGTAAGATAATAAAAAACTGCGGAGACGATCACGCAATGTGGAACTACGGAAAACTCGCCTACAGCAGCAAATACCCATGGGAATCCACTCCACATGCAGATCTGCCTTACCCCGTTGAGTCACAGCAGTATGTACTTTTCGATGAGACAGATAAAAATACAGAGAAGTGCAATGTCACTCTCTGGCACGGAGAAAAGGACGGCGTACTCTACCGCAGACAGTACTTCAACTACACACTCGATCGTGAATGTATGTGGATGCAGGCTATAAGCCTTGCAGATTTCACCGTACCATATGGTATCGTAAGAGCCGATCGCATCCGACTTTTCAGACGGCCGGTCACACTGACACTCGGAAGTTTTGGTTTTCCCGATAATGGTACAGATGTTGAAACAAAGAAAAAGACCTTTATCTCATCTGATGGCAGGGAGCATACCGCGCAGACTATAATATTAAAAGGTTTTGATTCGATCGGAAACAAAAAGCAGCTTGCCATGACAATATACGATGGCTGGGACAGTCTTGATATAGCACGCAGTAAGGACACAAATCCCGAAAGCAAAAAATCCATAGTGGTTTACGCTACCGCAAAGAGAGAAAAACAGTACGGAAGTAACGAGCCCTATATGCTTATTAGCCAGACCCTTACGAGGGAGGATCATGAGGACTTCAGCGATGAGGAAATCTTTAGTATATGTGATATCACCTACTCCGACATCATGGGTACCGGTGGTTATGGACACATCAATCTTACACTTTCCGGCGGAAGTAAAAAGGATATCTGCTTTGCAGGTATGGAAGGACAGCTTTTACTGTAAAGAATAAAATGATCAGCCAATGATATGGCTTAAAAAAGAAAGGAAAAATATTATGAAAATCGCTCTTATAAACGAAAACAGTCAGGCGGCAAAGAACAGCATCATCGAGGCAGCATTAAAAAAAGTTGTTGAGCCCATGGGGCACACAGTTTATAACTACGGCATGTACACTGCAGAGGATGAGTGCCAGCTCACCTATGTTCAGATCGGAATACTTGCATCAGTTCTTTTAAATTCAGGTGCAGCCGATTATGTGATCACAGGTTGCGGTACAGGAGAAGGCGCCATGCTCGCCTGCAACTCCTTTCCCGGTGTTATCTGCGGACATGTTGAGGATGCACTCGATGCCTATACCTTCGCACAGATCAACGATGGTAATGCGATCGCCATCCCCTTTGCAAAAGGCTTCGGATGGGGAGGCGACCTGAACCTTGAATACATTTTTGAAAAACTCTTCTGCGAAGAAAGTGGTCAAGGGTATCCCAGGGAGCGTGCAGTTCCCGAACAGAGAAACAAAAAGATCCTCGATGAACTTAAAAAGGTTACCTACCGCCCTCTTACTGATATCCTAAAAGAAGCTGATGCCGGGCTTGTTAAGGGAGCATTTAGGGGTGATAAATTCGAAGAGCTCTTCTTTGCAAACTGCAAGGATGAGGAGCTTGCTTCGGTTGTTAAATCTCTGTTATAAGGTTTGAAACCACTTCCTTTTTGACAGAGAAAGATTTATTTTTTTCGGTTCCACGGACTTTTCTCCGCTATATTATCTTTAAGCTCCGCAAGATTATCTGTCACATTTTCCTTAAGACCCGAGAGATTGTCCGTCACGTTTTCCTTAAGACCCGAGAGGTTTTCGGTTACGTTTTCTTTCAGACCTGAGAGATTGTCTGTCACATTTTCTTTCAGGCCTGAGAGATTATCTGTTACATTTTCTTTCAGTTCGGTCATGTTTTCCCGCATACCCCCGTAAATGTCACGGGGAATGTCTATGAATACCTTCTGTGTCCCGTTTAAGATGGTGGCCATTGAGTTGATAAGGTTTTCAACACTTTGATGTTTTCTATGTCCGAATTCGTTGTTTTTTGCCATCTCATGAAGGATCTCATAGCGGTCATACGCGTTTCGGACAGCATCTTCCCAGGAGATATATATCTCATCCATAGCATATTGTCCTGCTGTATGAAGAGCCTGAAGGTTAGGGCAAAGCTTTTCAAGCAGCGCCGCCATGGCTTCGGGATTTTCGTCAATAAGATAACCGTTTCTTCCGTCGGTAATCCCTTCTGCTGCGCAGGAATCTTTGATCAATACACTGGCAAGTCCGCAGGCTGCGGCTTCCCTTACCACGATACCATTGGTGTCGTATACTGAGGGGAATAGGAAAAGATCAGCCCGGGTATTCCATGCGCGAAGCTTTTCACGGTCATGCTCAGGACCGGTGAAGATGATCTTTCCCGCGTGTCCTGTCTGACCTTCGTAGTGGTTGATGAGCTGTGGTCCGTCGTATACGTCAAGAGTAATACCGTATTCCCGGATTTTATCCTGCATTTCTTCTGCATCGGCTCCACCACCGACAAAGACCATGCGAAAATCTATGCCTTTTTCGGAAAGGGTCCTTAGGGCATCGATGATGATGGGAAGTCCTTTATACTTCATTATCCGGCCAACGAAAAGAAATAAGGGTATTCCCTCCGGAACATCAAAGTTTTCGGTTACGGTTCGGACAAAATCCTCAGAAACCTTTCCACGGGGGAAGTCTACTCCGTTGTCCATCACCCGGTATTCCCCTTCATAACCAAGTGAGCGTAAATTCTCTCCCGATCCGCGGGATACAACCCACACTTCATCACAGGCAGAGATATTATTGACCATGGTACGGATGATTTCTTTTTTGCGGAAACCGTTACCCACAGCACGTTCAATATCAACGTCAAATTTTGTATGATAAGTAAACACTATTGGAGTACCGGTCTCTTTTCTTAAGATCCTCGCCATCATTGTGGAGATTGCGGGACAATGAGTATGAATAATATCCGGAGCGAAATCAGTCATTTTGGCAATCTCACGAATGGAAAGAGGGTAGCCTGTACGATATCCGCTGACAAATTCCGTTGTGTCAAAGCTGGGATAAGGCACAACGGTATAAGGATAGCCCTCGTAGTCCGCACCGGGATATTTGGGTGTTCCTACGATCACATTTGCATTTAGTTGCTTCGTCATTATGCCGGCGTAATTCATCACAACATTTGCAACCCCGTCTATAACCGGGGGAAAAGAGTCATTTAAAAGACAGATGTTCATACCAAGTTCCTTTCGCGTAATGTTTTATACAAATATAGTATAGGTTATTTCTCAGAAAGTCCACAAAATTGTGCTTTTTGAGATTTTAATTACTTGCTTAATTATTTTTTTATCTTAAAATAGTTTTTGACAGCAAAATAAGGAAGGTAACCTGTCGTACCTTAAAAAATGTGAAAATATGGAAACGGAGCTAAAAATGCAAACTAAAAAAATATCAGATTCCGAAGGGGAAATTTTAAGAGTTATTCAATATGCGGATATAAATATATCCGGTAATCTTTTTGGCGGTACCTTAATGGCATGGATGGATGAAATTGCCGGGGTCGTAGCAATTCGTCATGCAGGATTAAGTGTTACAACCGCCGCTGTTGATAACCTGCAGTTTAAAAAGAGCGTTAAACTTGGAGATATTCTTGTCCTGAGGGCAAAGCTTACCTATGTTGGAAATAAATCAATGGAAGTGCGTGTGGATGTATATAGGGAGGAAAGAGAGACCGGACTTAGATATGTTGTAAATCGCGCTTATTTTACCGAGGTTGCAATTGATTCCGAAGGGAAACCCGTAAAGGTGCCGTATGGCCTCGAACTTATAAGCCCTGCAGAAGAGGCAGAATGGGAGGCAGCTTTAAAACGTAAGGAGATGCGTCTTGAGAGACGAATGGAAGGATATTGAGTAAAAATATCTGAGATTGAGATGATAATATTGTAACCATTTATGTTCCTGACAGGATATGACCCTAAAGATAGTGTGCCGTCAGTAATGGATTTTAAATCAAAGTTTTGTTATTTTATCCGCTTATTTTATAGCGGATAATTTTTTTTTACCATAAAATCTCCTCAAAAGATCAGAAATGGGAGGTATGGTATGGAAAGCAAAAAATTATCTTATGAGGGATATAATTTGGTTTGGGAAGACGATTTTGACGGTGACAGTTTAAATCGTGATGACTGGAATGTAGAACTTCATGAGCCCTTATGGGTCAATGAAGAATGGCAGAAGTATATAGACAGCGATGAAAACATATATGTTAAAGACAGCATACTTCATCTTCAGCCTGTGCGTGTCGGAAAGAAGGATGAGGCAGGAAGCTATACCTCAGGAAGAGTAAATACCATACATAAACATGATTTTATTTATGGAATTTTTGAGGCAAGACTGAAGATCCCGAGAGGAAAAGGATATCTTCCGGCTTTTTGGTTGCTTGCGGATGAAGAGGTGCATCCCTGGCCTATCTGCGGAGAGATAGACATTATGGAGATTCACGGCTCCGACACGGTTAAAAATTACGGAACAATTCATTACGGACTGCCTCATGAACAAAACCAGGGGATCTTTGAACTTGAGAATGGAGATTTTGCGGAAGAATTCCATGATTTTGCTCTTGAATGGCTGCCGGGTAAGCTTTTGTTTTATGTTGACGGCATTCTTTATCATGAAATAACCGATTGGTACTCGGGAGAGGAAGACGGGACAATGTATCCCGGCAAGGCTCCTTTTGATCATGAGTTCCATATAATATTGAATCTTGCGGTTGGAAATAATTGGGCCGGCTATCCGGATGGATCAACATCATTTGAAAATGCATTCGAAATAGATTATGTGAGGGTTTATCAAAAATGAAAAAAGAAGGAATCAGGTTTATAGACAAAAACGGAAGTTTTTCCATTGAAGGAGCCGAGAATACCGGCGGACTATATTTTCCTTTGGCAGGAGAGGGAGGACTTAAATCAAGTGTTACACCTAATCTTGGAGGAGATGCAATGCTTGATCAGGAGAGTTTTCTTTTTGAGCCTGTAAGTATAGAAAATCTTCATAACAATAAGAATACAAGAAACTTTTGGATTTATACCGAAGATGGCAGTGCATGGTCGGCATCAGGCAGCAGTGCTATTGCAGAAAGCGTTAAATTTACCGGTGAACAAGATAAAAGTTCGGTTACGGCCGGATTTATGTGGCATACGATAGAAAGAAGAAATGCCAAAGAACATTTGACATCAAAGATAACATCTTTTATTCCGGTTTCGGACAATGTAGAGGTAATGATAGTTGAGATAGAAAATAAAGCAACTGTTGACAAGACAGTCAAAGCAACAGCGGCTCTTCCCATATACGGAAGATCCGCCGATAATCTGCGTGATCACAGAAATGTTACCTCAATGCTTCACAGGATCCGGACAGTAAGAAATGGTGTTGTAGTCAAACCGACAATGTCATTTGATGAGAAGGGTCATCGTATAAACAATAAGTCTTATTTCGTACTTGGAATGACAGGAGAGGGGGAAGCTCCCGAGAGTTTTTATCCTACTGTTGAATCCTTTATAGGCGAGGGAGGAAGCTTTGCTGCACCCAGGGCTATCTACAGGCAATGCCGGGGAGTTTCCGAAGGAGCGTATATTGAGGGTAAGGAAGCTGTTGGAGGTATTGCTTTTTCAGATACGAGTATACCTTCAGGCGAGAAAAGATCTTTCGTTATTATTTCCGGCATTACGGAAAATGAGTCTGATATCGATATGTTGATCGAAAAATACAAAACTTCGGATCAGGCCTATATAGAATTGAAAAAAACCCAAGCATATTGGAATAAAAAGGTAAATGTCAGATTTGAGACCGGAAATCGGGACTTTGACGGCTTTATGTGTTGGGTTACTTTCCAACCCTTCCTAAGAAGATTATTCGGCTGTTCTTTTCTTCCCTATCATGATTACGGAAGAGGTGGAAGAGGCTGGAGAGATCTTTGGCAGGATTGTCTGTCACTTTTATTTATGGAACCCGGAGATGTCGGAAGGATGATAAAGTCCAATTTTGGAGGGGTTAGAGTAGATGGTACAAATGCCACGATAATCGGAAACAGGGAAGGATCTTTTATAGCTGACAGAAACGGTATCGCAAGAGTGTGGATGGATCACGCATTTTGGCCCTTTATGACTTTGGCACTATACATCGAACAGACAGGTGATTTTGAAATTCTAAGTGAGGAGGTTGCCTATTTTAAAGATGCCCAGATAATGCGGGGTATGGAAATTGATGAAGAGTTTTCTTTCGAAGGAGATAATCTGCAAAAAGATGCCTCCGGAAGGGATTACAAAGGAAGTATCATTGAACATATTCTGATAGAAAACCTGTGCGCATTTTATGAAGTCGGAGATCATAATACACTTCGTTTGCGCGGAGCTGATTGGAATGATGCTCTTGATATGGCAGCGGATAATGGCGAGAGTGTCGCATTTACATTTGCTTATGCGGGAAATCTTAAAGATATTGCATCGCTTCTTGAAAGATATGGAAAAAAGACCGGATCTAAAGAGATTTTCGTAATGAAGGAGTTGGAACTTCTTATAAATGCTCCCGAGGAAGTTTATTTTTCTTCAGATGAGAAAAGAAAGCTGCTTAACAATTACTGTGATAAGGGCAGACATATTGTAAGCGGAGAAAAGATCGGTATAGATATTGATCATCTGGCAGGTAAATTAAGAGAGATGTCAGATTGGATGAGTGAACACCTTAATAAACAGGAATGGATTTCGGGTAAGGAAGGTGAAGGCTGGTTTAACAGCTATTATGACAATCACTCCCGTGCAGTCGAGAAATTTGATGATGATGATGAAAAGGTAAGGATGATGCTCACGGGTCAGGTGTTTGCGATAATGAGCAAAACATCAGATAAAGAACGTACCGGGATGATCACCCGTGCTGCAGATCATTATTTATACAAGAAAGAGATCGGAGGATACAGACTTAATACTGACTTTAAAGAGATGAAGTCCGATATGGGACGAATGTTTGGGTTTGCGTACGGAGAAAAGGAGAACGGTGCTGTATTTTCACATATGGCGGTTATGTATGCCAACGCTCTTTATAAACAGGGTTTTGCGAAGGAAGGGTATAAGGTATTAAATTCACTTTACGAAGCATCTTCGGATTTTAAGGTTGGTCGCATGTATCCCGGAATTCCGGAGTATTTCAATGCGGATGGAAGAGGTATGTATCCTTATCTTACGGGTGCAGCTTCCTGGTATCTGCTTACTATGATAAGTGAGGTATACGGAGTGAAAGGCTTGGGCGGAGATCTTGTTATAGAGCCCAAACTCCTTAAAGAACAGTTCAATGAAAAAGGTAAAGCATCTATTTCATTCGTATTTGACGGGAAGGAGATTCTTCTTACCGTAATCAATCAGGATGATAAAGAATACGGAGAATATCATATTTTGTCCGCAAGGCTTAATGACAGCAGGATTAATTATGAAGATTCGAAGGCAGTGATTGAGCGTGCGGAAATAGAAAAACTTGATGAAAAAAACAATAAGATAGTGATCACATTATAGGGGAAGAAAAATGAAATACGGATATTTTGACGACGAAAACAGAGAATACGTTATTACGAAACCGGATACACCGGCTCCATGGGCAAATTATCTTGGCTCGCCGGAATACGGAGCGCTGATTTCCAATAACGCAGGTGGATACAGCTTTGCCAAGTCAGGAGCTAACGGAAGGATTTTAAGATATGTATTCAATTCCTTTGACAGACCGGGAAGATATATATACATAAGGGATGATAAGACAAAGGATTACTGGTCAGCATCATGGCAGCCTGTCGGTAAGGATCTTGATACATATGAAAGTGAAGTAAGGAATGGTATCGGTTATACGAAGATGAAGGCAAGGTATGCCGGAATCGAATCAAACGCAAGCTATTATGTTCCCCTTGATAAGACTTATGAAGTTTGGGCACTTGAACTTAAGAATGAGTCTGACGGGGAAAGAGACCTTACGGTTACCGGTTATGCCGAGTTTACAAATCACAGCAATTATGAGCAGGATCAGGTAAATCTTCAGTATTCTCTTTTTATCTCAAGAACGGTTTTTGAAAATAATATGATAGTTCAGAAACTTCATGGGAATCTGGATGCACTTCCGGAAGAGGAGAAGGTTGATGACAAGAAGGTGACAGAGAGATTCTTTGGACTGGCCGGAGCGGATGTTTCATCATATTGCGGGGACAGGAAGCTGTTTATAGGCAAGTATCACGATTATGGTAATCCTGTAGGAGTAGAAAAGGGAGATCTCGGAGATGAACTTTCCTATAATGAAAACTCATGCGGAGCTCTTTCGGCGAAGATCCGTCTTGCACCGGGAGAAAGAAAAACAATTCTCTTTGCACTTGGGGAGAAATATACCGATGAAGCAAAACAGATTATCTGTTCATATGCAAATACTGCGTCAAAGGTGGAATCGGATATTAATGAACTAAAAGAATACTGGTCAAAGTTTTTTGACAGGTTTGTTGTAAAGACACCGAGTCGTGAGTTTGATACCATGATAAATACATGGAATGCGTATAATTGCTTTATGACCTTCATATGGTCAAGGGCAGCATCTTTTACATACTGCGGATTGAGAAACGGATATGGATACCGGGATACGGTTCAGGATATTCAGGGTGTGATACATCTTGCTCCAAAGATGGCAAAGGAAAAGATACGTTTCATGCTTTCGGCCCAGGTAGATAACGGTGGCGGACTTCCTCTTGTAAAGTTTACCCATAATGCGGGATCTGAAGATACTCCGGATGATGCTTCTTATGTGAAAGAAACAGGACATCCGGCATACAGGGCAGATGATGCGCTTTGGCTCTTCCCGACGGTTTACAAATATATTGCCGAAACCGGTGATATGGCTTTTATTGACGAGGAAATACTTTTTGCGAACAACGACAGTGGAACCGTTTATGAGCATTTAAAGAGAGCAATTGACTTTACCAAAAATCATTTGGGACCTCATGGCATGCCTGCCGGATTATATGCCGACTGGAATGATTGCCTTCGTTTGGGAAAGGACGGAGAATCAACTTTTGTGGCATTCCAATATTATTATGCTCTTATCATAATGCAAAAGTTTGCGGAGTACAAAAAGGATGAAGAATACAGAAGCCGGCTCGAAAAAGATCAGAGTGCATTTGGAGAACTTGTTAACGATCTATGCTGGAATGAAGACAGATTTATAAGAGGCTTTACCGAGCTCGGTCAGACAGTGGGATACAGAAATGACAACGAAGCTTCAATGTGGCTCAATCCTCAAAGCTGGGCTGTTATTTCGGGACTTGCCGATAAAGATCAGACGGAAAAGGCTTTGGATAAGGTAAATGAAATCCTTAATACCGATTTCGGACTAATGCTTATGGATCCGCCTTATCATGCGGAAGCATTTGATGGAGCGCTTGCAGTCATTTATAACCAGGGCGTTAAGGAAAACAGTGGAATATTCTCACAGTCTCAGGGATGGATAATTCTTGCTGAGGCATTAGCCGGACATGGCAATCGCGCATTTGAGTATTTTATCGAGAATGCTCCTTCGGCACAGAATGAAAATGCTGATGTAAGAGTACTTGAACCATACTGCTACGGCCAGTTTACGGAAGGAAAATATTCGCCTCATTACGGAAGAAGCCATGTTCACTGGCTTACAGGAACAGCATCTACAATGATGGTTGGCTGTGTGGAAGGAATTCTTGGTATAAGACCTGATTTTTACGGTATAAAGCTTTCGCCTTCTATTCCTTCATATTGGAGAGAGGTTTCGATAGATAAGTTCTTCAGGGGGAAAACACTTCATATCGTGATAAAAAACACCTCCGGAAGTGAGTGTGG
>JAILKW010000009.1 GCA_024693455.1 Lachnospiraceae bacterium | reverse complement strand
AAGGCCGTTGAAGAAGGGCATATTGACCGTATAAGATATGATGATTATGTCACTATCTGTGAAGAACTCCGGAATAATAGGAGGTATTGATATGAATTACTGCTTGTCCCCATCAATATTGGCCGCAGATCTTTCTAGATTGGGGGAGGAAGTCAGGTCTGTCGATGAGGCAGGCGCCCAGTATATACATATTGACATTATGGACGGAAGATTTGTTCCTAATCTTACTTTTGGCATTTCAATGGTTGAGTCCATGAGACATATCACGGATAAGATAATCGATGTTCATATGATGGTTGAAAGTCCGCATCGCTTCATTCCGGTTTTGGTTGAGGCGGGAGCCGATATCATTTCGGTTCACGTTGAGGCATGCAGGCATCTGGATCAGACTATTTCGGAGATAAAAAAGGCGGGAGCCATGGCTTCGGTAGCATTATGCCCCGCAACGCCGCTTTCCACCATCGAATATATTTTGCCAAAGCTCGATATGGTACTTATCATGACTGTTAATCCCGGCTTCGGGGGACAGAAACTTTTGCCTTATACCATAGACAAACTCAGAGATCTTAAGCAGATGATAGACAACAAAAATCTATCCGTGGATATAGAAATTGACGGAGGGGTTAATCTTGAAAATGTTGACACTGTCATGGATGCGGGGGCAAATATAATAGTTGCGGGCAGCAGTATATTCCAAGGCGGAGCACCTGCTGAAAACACTGAAATTTTCCTTTCAAAAATGAGAGACAGAAGATAGAGAAAAATGCCTTTCCGGTACATAAATCGGAAGGGCTTTTTGATTGTGTTTAGCATTTTGTTGTGGTATCATAACTTTATGTGTATAAAAGGAGAAATTTATGAAAAAAATAATGATAGTTGATGATGAGAGAGTATCTCTTATGATGACGAATCATATACTTTCATCTGAATATCTCACGGTTTGTGCGTCCTCAGGGGAGGAAGCAATAGAGCTTTTTGAAATGGAACAGCCGGATTTGGTGTTATCCGATCTTCGTATGCCTACATGTGATGGCTATGAATTGCTTGAGAGGATAACTCAGATACACGGAGAGGGAGTTCCGTTTGTATTTATGACAGCAGACAGTGATGACGAGACGGAAGCTAAGGGATTCAAAACGGGGGCTATGGATTTCATCAGGAAACCTTTCCGTGCTGATGTTTTACTCAAAAGAGTCGGAAACATTCTCTCTACGGCTGACAGGATAGCAGGTCTAAAGAAGGCTGCGGATACGGATCCTATGACCGGACTTTTAAACAAAGGTGCTTCGAGGACTACCATAGACAATATGGTGCGTCATTCACAGGGTGTCTTTTTGATGATAGACCTTGACAGTTTTAAACCTGTCAATGATATCTACGGACATGACATGGGTGACAAGGTTCTTATTCGTTTTGCAGAGATCGTAAGTTCTGCAGTAAGATCGACAGATCCCGTGGGGAGACTCGGCGGTGATGAATTTGTCGCCTTTTGCCAGAATATTTCCGAAGAAAGCGTTATTGCAGATAAGGCTGCATATATCAATGACACCATAGTGGCATCTGCAAAAGAGCTTATGGGAGAGGATATGGATATTCCCATCGGAGCTTCGATCGGAGCTGTTATTGCTCCGGATGAAGGAACGGATTTTGATACTCTTTATCGTAAAGCGGATAAGGTTCTTTACGAAGTCAAACAGCACGGTAAACACGGATACAGACTTTTTAAGGGAATGCATTCCGACGGTTCGGGAGACAGTGCAGTTTCCGACATCTCGAATATTGCCAAGATATATGGTGAAAGAAGCCCCCAGAAGGGAGCGATGGTCCTTTCCGGTGAAAATTTTAAGATAGTATATCAGTTCCTTGTGAGGATGTATAACAATTATCACAAAGAAGTATTTATATTGATGTTCAATCTTGAAGAGGGCAAAGATGCGGATCTTCCTGCAGATATGGCTGCAAAACAGTTTATAAATGTTATGAGCGAGTCGCTTCGCCAAAGCGATGTGATCACTCAAAGTTCAAAGAACAGATTTGTAGTGTTGCTTCTCGAAACCACAAGAAACAATATCGAGATGGTAGCGGATCGTATACGTACCAACTGGGCAAGAGCTGCCGGATCACGCGGCTATGAACTTACATACGATCTTGATATTATAAATTAATGATTCATGAATTATTTGTATGTAATATGAATTACGCAGAATGACAGACGGCGGGATAGGAGAGACTATATGATTACGATGGATATTCTTAAGGAGTTTGGAGCAGACACCCAGGAGGGTCTTGACAGATGCCTCGGCAATGAGGATTTTTATCTTAAAATGGTAAATATGGGCATAGGCGATGATAAATTCGAAGCGCTCGGAACAGCCCTTCAAAATAATGATTTGGATGAAGCATTCGAACTGGCACATGCAATAAAGGGAGTTTTGGGCAACCTTGCTCTTACACCTATTTATGAGCCGGCAGGAGAGATGACAGAGCTTTTAAGAACCAGAACCGAAATGGATTATACTCAGCTATATAATAAGGTTATGGAGGAAAGAAGCAGACTTTTGTCCATGGTATAGAAGGAGGATCAAATGGAACTTCGACCATGCATTGACATACATAACGGTAAGGTGAAACAGATAGTCGGATCGACTTTATCCGACGAAACGGGAGCAAAGGAAAATTTTGTTTCACCCCGCGGTGCGGCTTTCTTTTCGTCTTTTTACAGAAAAGAAAAACTAAAAGGTGGTCACATTATTAATTTAAACAAAAAAGGAACTGCTGAATATGAGCTTTCCGACAAAGAGGCAAGAATGGCTCTTTCGGATTACCCGGGAGGTATGATGATAGGCGGCGGGATAACCGACGAAAATATTAAGTCTTTCATCGAAGCGGGAGCATCACACGGAGTAGTTTCGTCCTTTGCATTTTCTGGTGGTGATATTAAGTATGACAATCTTAAAAAACTTAAAGAAGCTGTCGGAAGAGAACATGTTTGTCTTGATCTTTCCGTGAAGAGACAAGGCGGCGATTATTATATAGTCACCGACAGATGGCAGAAATTCACCAACAGAACCCTGACTTCCGAAGTTTTGGGAGATCTGGAAGAGTACTGTGATGAATATCTTATCCATGCTACCGATGTTGAGGGAAAGGCCGACGGCATTGACGAGGAACTTATGTCTATTTTGGCAGAGTACGACGGCAGACCCGTCACATATGCCGGAGGTGTCGGTTCGTATGATGACATAGAACTGATAAACAGGCTTGGTAAAGGCAGGATCAATTTCACTATAGGTACGGCGCTGGATCTGTTTGGCGGTCCTCTTGAATACTCAAGGATTAAGGAGATAATAGATGAAATTCACTAAGATGCATGGCTGCGGTAATGATTACATTTACGTAGATCTTTCAAAAGAAACGGTTAACGATCCGGTCAGGATAGCTGAATTTGTCTCTGACAGACATTTCGGTATAGGATCGGACGGACTTATTTTGATAGCTCCTTCCGAGGTGGCTGATTTTGAAATGCGTATGTATAATGCCGATGGCTCAAGAGGAGAAATGTGCGGCAACGGGATAAGATGTGTTGCCAAATATGTTTATGATTTCGGACTTACCGATAAGACCGATATTACCGTTGAGACGCTTGCCGGTGTTAAGGATCTTTCGCTTACTGTTGTGGACGGTAAGGTTTCAAAGGTCAGGGTTGATATGGGATCTCCGGAACTTCTGGCGACGAAGATACCCGTGATTTTTCCCGAAAAGCAGATGATAGATGAGCCTCTTGAGGTGGATGGAAATATTTTCAGGGTTAATTGTATTTCGATGGGTAATCCTCATTGTGTGATCTTCATAGATGAGGACGTCAGGACTATCGAACTTGAAAAAGTAGGTCCGTTGTTTGAAAATCACCCTATCTTCCCGAAGAGGATAAATACAGAATTTGCCAATATATTAGACAGAAAACATATCCGTATGAGGGTATGGGAAAGAGGCAGCGGAGAAACGCTTGCCTGCGGAACAGGAGCTTGTGCGACAGCTGTTGCGGCTGTACTCGGAGGCCTTTGTGATAATGAGGTGGAGCTTAAGCTTTTGGGAGGAGATCTCACAATTGAATACGACAGGGAAGCGGATCGTGTATTTATGACAGGTCCCGCGACTACTGTATTTTCCGGAGAAATTGATATTCCTGCGGATTTTGAAAAGGATGACGTTAAGATATACGAAAGGAAGTAAGTTATGTATCGTATAAACGCAAACTATGGAAAGTTACCCGGAAGTTATTTGTTTTCTACCATTGCAAAGAAGGTTGCAGAGTTTGAGAAACAAAACCCCGATCGCAAAGTGATAAGGCTTGGTAT
>JAILKW010000336.1 GCA_024693455.1 Lachnospiraceae bacterium | reverse complement strand
GCAAGACTTATCAAAAACGGATTTTTCAATACCCAAAACAAAAGTCTTTATAATTCAATATATAAAGACGGTGCATCAAGATATTTTGGTTCTGACGGTAAAATGCTAAAATCCCGTGTTGTTACCAAAAAACTCATGGTTTCGGATAAGGACCTTTTGGCGGAAGGCTACATTTCAACAAATGCCTTCATCGCAGCGGTTTTGGATAACGGATCGTCCAAAGTCAATACCGGGTCCACCGCCTCAACAGAAACAGGATCAGCCGTTTCGACAAGCACCGGCTCAGCCGCAACAAGCACCGGTTCAGTAGCAACAACCAGCACCGGGGCAGCAGCAACAAGTACCGGTTCAGCAACCTCAACAAGCACCGGTTCGGCAACCTCCGCTGCCGGTATTGTTTCCGATACTGCTTTGTCTGTTGACACAACTACAGATTCTCCGCTAAACGACACCGATACTGTTTCGAAGAAAAAAGTATCCTTTTTCATTAGAAAAAACGGAAAAATAATAAAGGGTAAGCTGATAAAAAAAGGCGAAAACCTTTTTTGTTCCAATAAATTTGGATATATAGCTTCCGATCAGATCTTTAAGAAAAAAAAGAAAATTTATTACGCGAAACCGGATGGAACACTTGCAAGAAATGAGACTGTCACGATTGATATCCACCTGTTTTATGCCAATAACAAAGGCAGATTCGTTACCAATCGATGGGTGCAGAAAGACAAAACCAATATGTGGTACTACTGCTCCGAAACAAGTCGCGTAACAAAAATTGATTTCTTTGATACCGATCCCAACACGTTTCCACATGCCCGGTAACTGAATAAAATAGCGATGGGTGTTGCCCCGGATCAGCCCAAAAGACTGATCTAACGGAGCTCACCCATCGCTCTTTTTATATTTCTTTACCTTCCTTAAACATCCTCATCATCTCATTGGTAAGGCTTAGATTATTGGGCTGAAGGACTATCTCCTCCCGTTCTACCCACTTGGCATATTTAAGCTCGTTTTCATCCATCCGTATGGTATCATCGCCATCAACTTCACAGTAAAAACCCATAAGTATATCCTGAGCCATGCCCCAGGGCTGGGACTTATAATACCTTATGTTTTTTACTTTAACTCCGGCCTCTTCCATCACCTCACGGGATACGGTTTCCTCTAAGGTCTCTCCTATCTCCGTAAAACCTGCGACAAGAGCATTATGTGCATAACCGTTTTTGTATCTTGTTATAAGGAGCTTGTTTTTATTTTTTACACCAACTATAACCGCCGGATTGATCCTGGGATAAATCGTATTTTTGCAATCAGGACAGACGAGCGATCTTTCTTTTTCCCCGAATGTAAGCTTCGCTGAACATCTTCCGCAAAAACAATTATCCGCATACCATTTATTCAAATGATATGCGGTAAATACGGCAAATATCTCTTTACCGGAATAATTATCGCGTATGTCCCTGACAGACAAGAAGGAAAAGCCCTCTATCACCGTATCCGATGTCTCAACCTGAAGGAAAAACCTCTTGTCATCCAGGGAAAAAAGATATATCGTCTCTTTGCCCCCGGCCTCACAGGCTCTTGGAAAATCAATACTTCCTTCATTTATTCTGACAAGAATTTTCCCGGACTTATCAAATATGAAAAGATTATCTCCATCCTTCATATCACATTTTTTAAAACTATTATCCAGTTTACTTGGAAAAATATCCTGAATCATTTTTCTGTCCTTATTATTTAGCTACATTTAGCTCATATAGCGCACCGTAGGAATATCTGGCTACAAGGCCTCCACCGTAATGCTCCACCACAACAAAATATTTCTTTTTCTTTTTTGCTTTAAATGTAAATGAACCACTGATAAATATCGGCTTGAGGCTTGACTTTATAAGGTTATGTGATGCATCATATACGCTTACCTTATAACCGTAAGTAACATCATTTGAAAGCGATAGATTTACCTTGTATTTTCCTTTTTTTCCGGATTTAAATGTATAAAAATCAGCAGTGTTCTCGCAAAGAGTTCCATAAATGCTGCTTCCCAAAGTTAGAGGCGTAGCCTTTTTATAAGAATTGTTCGGCTCAGCCTCAACCGATGCAAGCGGAGAAAAGCTCGTTGACAAAGAATAAAGAATATACTCCGCGTTACTGTAACTTCGAATCTTTACGTAAACAGTCTGGCCTGCTCTTAATACATAATTCAGCCCCTGAAGATTCTCGGTATTACCGTTTTCCGTATGAGTTTCAAAAATCTGAGTCATCTCTTCATTATAGAATGTCATATACCAGTTTGGCTGATTTGTGGAAATGCTCTCCTTCTTCAAATTAAATACAACATTTCCGTTAGCCGTAGCAGTAAGCTTGAACATATCTACATCATTTGCTTTATCGATAATGCCATAGTATTTTTGTCCAAATATTAGAGGAATGGCATTGGATGCATTATCATTGGGCTCCTTTGCCACATAAGGATGTGCCGTAAAATCGGGTTTTAAAAGATATTTGATATTGGTTGCTTCAAAAGCTCCCGTTACTCTTATATATATCACATCGCCCCTGTTTACCATAACATAATAGCTTTCAGCATCTTCGCCGCCAAGATTATCGTACTGGAGGTTAACATTACTGTCGTATACCTGCATAAGCCATCTTGACTGATTTGTAGTGGTTGTATCATTTTTAGATAGCTTGAATCTTACATAGCCGTATTCGGGCGCAGTATATTTGTAATACTTTGATTCCAGGTTCCTG
>JAILKW010000326.1 GCA_024693455.1 Lachnospiraceae bacterium | reverse complement strand
GCAAGAGAGCAGGAAGAAAAGGGAGCATCTGTTCTTGATATCAATATGGGGACAAGCGGTATTGATGAAAAAGAGATGATGCTTCGGGCAATAGAAGAAGTAACATATACTTCAGATCTTCCTCTTTGCATCGATACAAGCCATCCCAATATTATGGAAGCGGCATTAAGGCGTTATCCCGGAAGAGCGCTTATTAATTCAATATCCGCCGAAATGCCGAAAAGAGATGAACTGCTTTCCGTTGCAAAAAGATACGGAGCGATGTATATTCTTCTTCCGTTGTCCGAAGCGGGACTTCCCAAGAACATAGAAGAGAAGCATGCAAATATTCATACAGTGCTTAATGCAGCGTCTGAATTCGGACTTGGAAGGGAAGATGCGGTAGTGGATCTTCTTGTGGCTACGGTAGGAGCAGATAAAAAGGCTGCTATCAATTGCTTTACTACTTTAAGCTATTGTAAGGAAGAACTTAAACTTCCTACGATCTGCGGACTTTCGAATATATCCTTCGGGCTTCCTCAAAGACCATTTGTAAACACAGCATTTCTTACGATTGCGATAAGCAAGGGACTGACAATGGCGATCGCCAACCCTTCACAGGATCTTTTGCTCTATACTGCATTTGCGGCCGATATGCTTATTGACAAAGAAGGAGCTCCGGAAAGATATCTGGAACTTCCGGAGGCAGAACTCTCTTCCAAGACAGGAGGAGGCAGTTCAGGTGATAAAACAAGGACTAAGGTATCCAAGGTTCATCCTGTTTTTGACTGTGTTCTTTCAGGTGATAAAGAGAAAATAGAAGAGGAAGTAAAAAAGGAACTTGATCTGGGAACACCTCCTAAGGAGATACTCGATACATATCTAATAGCTGCCATAAATGAAGTCGGCAGACTATATGATGAAAAGCAGTTCTTTTTACCCCAGCTTATGGCCGGAGCGGCTGCCATGGAAAGGGCTGTATCACTGCTCGAACCGCTTCTTGCTTCCGGCGGTGCGGAGGAAAAGGAAACGGTCGTGATAGCAACCGTCGAAGGAGATATACATGATATAGGTAAAAACCTGGTTGCCCTCATGCTTAAAAATTACGGATATCGTGTTATTGATCTTGGAAAAGATGTTCCGGCTGAGACAATAGTTGACAGAGCTATAGAAGAAAATGCCGATGTGATCGGGCTTTCGGCGCTTATGACGACAACAATGATGCAGATGAAAAATGTGGTTGAGCTTGCAAAGGAACGCGGTTGTAAATCGAAAATAGTGATCGGAGGGGCCTGCATTACGGATGACTTTGCCACGGAGATAGGAGCCGACGGATATTCGGAGGATGCTTCGGAATGTGTAAGGCTTGTTAAAAAACTTTTGAACAGGGAGATAAGATGAGTGACTATATGATAAGAGCCGTTGCGGCTGATGACAGGGTAAGAGCATTTGCGGCTACAAGTAAAG
Source organism: Lachnospiraceae bacterium (assembly GCA_024693455.1). Classification (GTDB taxonomy): domain Bacteria; phylum Bacillota; class Clostridia; order Lachnospirales; family Lachnospiraceae; genus Weimeria. The sequence goes on along the minus strand of JAILKW010000326.1, from coordinate 1,081 downwards.
AGATGGTTGAATTTGCCAGAAGATCACACGGGACTTCTCCTGTTATAACGGCAGCACTGGGGAGAACACTTACGGCTGCGGTTATGATGGGAAGTATGATGAAGGGTGAAAAGGATATGCTTACGCTTCAGCTTCTCGGAGAAGGACCGTCGGGAGGAATAACCGTTACGGCAGATTCAAACGGACATGTAAAGGGTTTTGCAAATAAGCCGCAGGTTTATCTGCCTCCCAGAAAAGACGGAAAACTGGATGTCGGAACCGCTGTAGGCCCCGGAATTCTCAGGGTGATGAAAGATATAGGTCTTAAGGATCCTTATGTTGGTACGGTTGAGATCAGAACGGGGGAGATTGCCGAGGATCTTACATATTATTTTGCGGTGAGCGAACAAACTCCTTCATCGGTCGGTCTTGGAGTTCTTGTGGATGTGGATGAAAGCGTACTTTCTGCAGGAGGTTTCATAATTCAGTTGATGCCGGGGACTCCGGATGAGGTTGTGGACATTCTTGAAAAAAATATAGGAGAACTTCCTTCGGTTACAGCCATGCTTTCCGATGGGATGACACCTGAGGATATAATGGAAAAAGCGCTGAAGGGGCTTTCACCAAGCATAATGGAAAAGAAAGATATTTCCTTCAAATGTGATTGCAGCAGGGACAGGATAATAAAGACCTTATCGTCTCTTTCCGAAGAGGATATGGATGAAATGATAGATGCCGGTGAAGATATCGAGGTTAAATGCCATTTCTGTAACGGAGCATATATTTTTTCACCCAGAGAATTGTCTGAAATTAAAGAAGAACGCAAAAAAAGAGGATGAGGGTTTCCCTTCATCCTCTTTTATATGGTATAAGAATTAAGACTATGACCTTGCCATTCCGAATATTCCCATAAGCTCCGCTCTTGCCTCCAAGGAGACATCTTCCGAAGAGCAGAGTAAAGTGGCATTTTTGTCCTTTGTGGAAGCTACGATAAGATCGATAGTGGTGGGATCGATAGATCCCGGATTGGCATATCCTATGATAATAAGTACATCATCGGACTGTTCGATATCCGAACCGAAGGAAGACAGGTATCTGTTTG
>JAILKW010000246.1 GCA_024693455.1 Lachnospiraceae bacterium | reverse complement strand
TATATTAATGTAAATGCGGTTCCTAAGGACGGAGTTAATACAACAGTGGCTTCGAGATCGCTGCAAAGGGAGATTGACAAATATGATACTCCGGACGGAGTAAATATTGTCATTGCGGGTGAGACCGAAAGTACCAACGAGATAGTAAAGAATATGCTTCTTATGATCCTGCTTGGATTTATATTTATCTATCTTGTTATGGTAGCCCAGTTCCAGAGTCTTCTGTCACCGTTTATCGTAATTTTTACGGTTCCGCTTGCATTTACGGGAGGACTTATTTCACTGCTTATATCCGGTCAGCAGTTGTCCCTTTTATCCATGATGGGCTTTTTGATCCTGATGGGAGTCATAGTTAACAACGGAATAGTATATGTTGATTTTGTTAATCAGCTAAGACTCGGCGGGATGGAAAGAGTGCAGGCTCTTGTGGAAGCCGGCAGAAAGAGAATGAGACCGATACTGATGACGGCACTTACAACCATACTTGCCATGTGCGTTATGATAGTTTCGAATGACATGGGCTCAGATATGGGAAAGGGTATGGCGATAGTGGTTGTTGGCGGACTTGTTTATGCAACGCTTATGACACTTATTGTTGTCCCGGTTCTTTATGATATAATGTTCAAACGAGAAGTTAAAGTAATAGATGTCGGAGACGTGTAAAAACAAAGCCTGTTGCCGGGAAAACGGCAGCAGGCTTTTGTATTACAGATCTTAAAGAACGAATAACGATCATTCGGAAACATCCTCATCGGACCCTTCGTCTTTAGTTTCGGTCATTTTAGAAAAGTCTATATTAACAGGTTCTCTTTTTTCGGATTTTGATTCCGATATCGGAATAAGCTCTCGTATAAGACTAAGAAGTCTGCTTATATTTTTTTCAACGCGATCGCGTGAAAGCTCTCCCGTATTTAAGGCATCGATTATATCGTTGGCTTCTCTTACCGAGCCCGGCATAACAAGTTCGCTGCCGGCATTGGCTATATAACTTGAAATAGGACCGCGATGGAGGGATCTCTTGTCAAGTGTACCGCCCTCAATTATCCAGTCGGTCATGATAACGCCCTTGAAGCCGAATTCGCATCTTAATATGTCACGAAGCAGTCCGACATGCTCGGAAGTATGTGTACCGTTAAGGAGATTGTAGGAAGTCATAACTGTTTTTGGTGAGGCTTCTTTAACCACGATCTCAAAGCCCTTAAGGTAAATCTCTCTCATGGCTCTTTCGGAAACGATGCTGTTGCTGTTGTATCTGTTTGTTTCCTGATTGTTGGCGGCAAAATGTTTTATTGTAACTGCGCAGTTGGGATGCTCCTGCACACCCTGTGTGAGCGCTGCTGCAAATTTACCGCTTATAAGAGGATCTTCCGAAAAATATTCAAAATTACGTCCGCATCTGATGTCACGGTGAATATTTAATGCGGGAGCCAGCCAGAGATGTACACCGAAGATTTCCATTTCGCTGCCGACTATATCTCCGCAGGCCTCGGCAAGCCGGGTATTCCAGCTTTGAGCAATAGCTGTTCCGATGGGAATGGCTGTGCAGTACTGATGTAAGGTGCCTTTGATCTTTGATACGACAGCGCCTTTGTTTCGCATGGACCTTGAAACCATGGTGGGCAGGAAATCAAGCATGGTCTCGGGCATTGCAGTTCCCACGGGATGGGCTCCGCTGTTATCTATATAATAATTTTTTGAAAGACGAAGTCCCGCAGGACCATCTGCCATAATAAGTGAAGAAAAACCTTTGTAGGAAAGGGCTGTATGGGTCTGGCCCGCAGCGCCTGCAACATCCTGTGCGGCGTTTCCTACAATTGAGAGATTCTTTACTCCCTCGGCTGCACTTCCGACTGAAAGCATGGCAAGCTCTTCGTTTGTAAGATTTTTTACTTCGGGAAGAACAGATTCTCTTAATCGGTAAGAAACCTGCTCGGTTTTAATATCCTCTGCGTGAATATCAATTACAGGGCAATCCTTTGGAATGCGGTTATACCTTCTTTTTTCGGGAATCCATTCGTTAATATCTGCATTTCCGCATGAGTTTTTGACTTTACGGACGGTAACATCCTTATCAAGTGCAGCAACACCCGCTACACTTGTATTGCGGCTGCTGTTACCGATACGCAGGATGTAGTTTCCTTTTTCAAGGACATATGCTTCGGCCTTGCTGTCGTATGTGGTTATATCACTTAGTGAGAAGCGTACGGAAACAGTTGCCTGTCCGTCAGGTTCAATAAGCGGTGTTTTGATCCAGCCGGCCAAAACCTGATATGGCTCGTCATATTTATCTCCGGGTTTGGAAACATAAAGCTGTACAACTTCTTTACCGGCAAATTTGCCTGTATTTTTAACCTTGGCTTTTACGGTAAGTGTGTCTTTTTTAGCGCTTATGCTTTTGGGGGTGACTTCGAATTTGGTATAGGAAGCACCGAAGCCGAAAGGAAACATTGCCTTTTTGCCTACGGTATCAAAATACCTGTATCCAACATATATGCCTTCGTCATACCGGGTATCGTTTATGTCTCCGAAATCTCCGATATGGGGATAGTCACTCCAGCAGCTCCAGGTGGTGGCAAGCTTACCGGAGGGATTCTGCTTTCCGAGCAAAATGTCGGTAAAGGTCACGCCAGCACCTGCGCCCAACTGAGAAAGGAGCAGTATATTTTTAATGTCCGATACTGGACTAAGGTCGACAGGACCTCCCACATTGAGAACCAGCATGAATTTGGAATGCTTTTCATTTAACTCGTGGATGGTTTTGACCTCGGTATCGGTCAGAAAGATATCCCCCTTTTTAAGAAGTCTGTCAGCACCTTCTCCACAGATACGTGAAAGAACATAGATGGCAAGATCTCCTGTACCGTTTAAAGGAAGATCATAGTCAGGTTCCGGCATTACGGAACCCATACCGGCAACCGGGCCTGACAGTCCCTGTGCTTTTGAACGTTCTTTTATCATTTGTACAAATTTTTTCCGTGCATCTTTAAATATACGGTCGTAAGAGTTAAGCCAATCTCCGGTGGTTACGGTAAAGCCGGCTTTTTCCAACCCCTTTTCTATGGAAACTTTAAAACGGCTGTTAACTTCTCCCGATCCTGTGCCGCCGAAAATCGTCCTTCTTGCCCCATTTCCGTAGAGAGCAACTTCACAAGGATGTTTTATGGGGAATGTCCTGTCATTTTTTAAGAAAAGAGTGCATTCCGCGATAAAATTACGAAGCTCGCGCAGGTGCTTTTTTTCGTATTGCTCCAGTGCCATAATTACCTCCTTTTTGTTAATAAATGAATACACTAATTTTATCAAATTTTTTTCCCCTCATCAATGCTATTGATTGCCAGTTGAAATAAAATTTGTTATCATAAAATACAAAGTGAAATTTATTTTGTTTTTTAACAAATATAAATGACAAAGAATGAAACGGAAATAATAAATAATAAAAGAAAGAGGGGATAATTATGGCAGTATTACATTTTGATGATAATAACTTTGAAGCTGAGGTAATTAATGCAGAGGGACCGGTTTTGGTTGATTTTTGGGCTACATGGTGCGGACCTTGTAAGATGCAGGGACCTATTATAGAGGAACTTGCGGCTGCACTTCCGGATGCCAAGATAGGTAAGCTTGATGTTGATGATGCACCCGATACCGCATCCAAGTACAATATCATGTCTATCCCGACTATCATGGTTTTTAAAAACGGACAGCCTGTTAATAAGGCAGTAGGAGTTACGCAGCTTGATCAGTTAAAGGAGATGCTTGCTTAATGTATACACATTATCTTACCGGACTGCCGAATGCCGGCGGATATATGAAGTATGTCGGCGAACTGTATGAGGCAGGCAGAATAAAAGAGTTCAGTGCCTTTTATATCAACATAAAACGATTTGGACTTATAGCCAGAAGATTCGGTATGGAAGAGTCGGATCGTATTATTTGCAGATACGCAGGCAGTTTGAGCGATTTTATTGAGGAAGATGAGTGTATCGGACATCTTGGCGGTGATAATTTCACAGCCCTGATAAAGAAAGACAGGACAGAGGCTTTTCTTGATCATATTGCCGAGATTTCAACATACGGACAGCTTCGTGACAGGGAAAACAGGATAAAGCTTAATTCTGTTGCGGGAGTATGGGAGATAGACGACCATATTACCGACCCGGGGCAGATCATCGGATTCCCTGCTGTTGCCATAGGCGTTGCAAAGAATGTTACACATGCACCGTATATGTATGTTACGCCTCAGATGATAACTCAGATTGACAGACAAAAGATGATAGAGGAGGACTT
>JAILKW010000159.1 GCA_024693455.1 Lachnospiraceae bacterium | reverse complement strand
AGCTTCGTTCGACTTGCATGTGTTAAGCACGCCGCCAGCGTTCATCCTGAGCCAGGATCAAACTCTCATGTTATAATCTTAAACACTTCGTAAAGTGCTTCGTTTCGAATTTAATCCGGCAAAAGATCAAGCTTAGCTTTTCCTTCTTTTACCGTTTTGGTTGTGTTAAGTTCTCGATTAATTATCGTCTTAACTATTTATTCTCAAATAGAATTTAACGGATTTAATTCAAGGTTGTTTCACTGTTCAATTATCAATGTGGGCTGTTGTCTCAATCACTTCTCTCGTTTGCGACAACTCCGATAGGATATCACATCTCGAAGTGCTTGTCAACAACTTTTTAAAACTTTTTCAAAAAATTTATTTATCGATTTTTTCAAAGTTTTGCGCCGCTTTTGCGGTGCGAAGATTATATTATCAAAATCTATTCCCATTGTCAACAACTTTTTTGATTTATTTTTAAAAAAATTTTCGGCCCCAAAATATAGTATTTTGGAGCCGTTAAAACCACTATTTACTTTGATTTTTTACGTTGTTCGTATACCAGGGACAGCATATCCTGTTCATATTTCTCATCAGAATGATCACCTATCTCTTTAAGAAGCATCTTCTTTTTTGAAAGCAGATCGTCTCTTTCTTTTTCAAGAGCACTGATATCTCTTTCTACCTTGGCAAGCTCTGCTTTAAGTTTGTCTATTAAGTCTCTGTTCCTTTCTAACATATTAAACCCCCTATCACGTATTACAATTTCATACTTACTTCTCTTTCGGTATGTTTATATTGATGAAACTTTACGCCCGCAGCCGTAAGCATACGTCTTGATGCGATACTGCTTGGCATATCCTTATACATATCACTGTCATATATAACTTCTCTTATGCCCGATTGAATTATGGCCTTTGCACATTCGTTACAGGGAAAGAGGGTAACATAAAGCTTTGAACCTTCCAGGGATCCTCCTCTGTAATTGAGTATGGCATTTAGCTCACTGTGTGTCGTATAAAAATATTTGTTATCAAGAGGTTCTCCGACTCTTGTCCACGGAAAATCATCATCGGAGCATCCTATAGGAAAACCGTTGTAACCCACGGACAGGATCTTGTTGTCCTGACTGACTATGCAGGCCCCGACCTGTGTATTCGGATCCTTTGACCTCATCCCCGACAAAATAGCGATACCCATAAAATATTCATCCCAGGAAATATATCCCTCTCTCTTATCACTCATCTTACTTCTCCTTTTTTAATATAGTAATAAGTTTTTCTATAGAAGACTTCATCATTTCATAGCAGATACCGTAATTTTGTAATGAACCGCCATATGGATCAACTATCTCGAGTTCGTCACCTACATATTTAGAGAGAACAAAGGTGTTCTCTTCATTTGCATGTTCGATCCGGGAAAGGACCTGTCTCCTCTGACGCTCATCCATAACAAGAATAAGCGTGGAATCCGTAACATCCTCGTCCGTAAGCTGGGCCGACATAAAATCCTCCCACGGAGCATCTTTGCTTATCATAACGGCCTCTGTCTTCCTGTTAAGAGGCGCGGGGAATGGAACAACAAGCCCTCTGCATATAACATCAGTATTGCTTTGCGGGCTTATGGACTTAAACAGCTTAACCGCCATCGGCGCTCTGGTCGCTCCGTCATTTTCAGCAAAAATTATCCTTTTATAGTCTGCCATTGCTATACCTCTATGATCTGATGTCCGGCCGCCTTAAGAAGCCGATTCATTATGGCCGTACCTACTCCGGCTCCCGAAAAACTCTCGGAATAAATATCTTCAAAGCCGTCCTCATCCATCTTTCTTAGCACTGCAAAAAGATTGTGGGCTATACTGCTCTCATCAGACCTTCTACCTATTATATATATATGCTCACTATCATAAAGACCCCTTGTCTCTTCAGTGCATATGACAGCGGCCTTTCTTCCCACCTGCTTTGAACCTGCTACGAGTGAATTTATCTTATCGGCAACTGCCATATCATTTCCTTCTATAATAAGAAGTTTTCCTTTTGGAGCATAATGTCTGTACTTCATACCCGGAGCCTTGGGCCTTGTGTCACTGTCCGGCGCAAGACCTTTATCCAGGGATACTTTTCCTATCACATTATTTAACATCTCCGGGGTAATGCAGCCCGGTCTTAATATCACAGGCTCTTCATCGGAGAGATCTATTATGGTTGACTCAAGCCCCAACCCGCATTCGCCGCCATCTATTATCATATCTATCTTTCCGTCAAGATCTTCTTTGACATGGGAAGCCCTTGTCGGAGAAGGTCTGCCGGATGCATTTGCGCTGGGTGCTGCGATAAGCCGTTCACTTGCACGGATCAAAGCCGCGGCTATAGGATCTGAAGGCATCCTTACAGCAACAGTATCCAAACCGCCTGTGGTCTCATAGGGTATCTTTTCATTTTTCTTAACTATCAAAGTCATAGGTCCCGGCCAAAAAGCATCCGAAAGCTCCCTGGCAACCGGCGGGAGTTCTTCCGCTATATCTTCAAGCTGGGAGAACTCACAGATATGAACTATGAGAGGATTGTCGGAAGGTCTGCCCTTTGCCGCGTATATCTTACGTGAAGCATCGGGATTTGCCGCATCCGCTCCGAGTCCGTAAACTGTTTCGGTAGGAAAGGCAACCAATCCACCATTACGAATAATTTGCCCCGCCTCTGATATGAGAGCGGAATCTATATTCTTATTATCTATTAAAATATACTTCGTATCCATCAATTTATATAGCCTGCAATTACATCCCAGATAGAAGCATCCTCAAAACCGGCCTTCCAAAATGCTCCTCCCGCAAGCCCGTCATCTTTGATATGACACATCTTCCGGGCAAGAGACTTGGAATCTTCTATCCACAAACTGTGCAATCCTCCTGTCTCATCAGTATATTCTACGTAATATTGTTCTTCATTATCAAGCCATATGGGCTCAAGATCATGTTTTTTGATATAATCAGGAATCTTATTCATAGCTATCGCAGTGTTTGTAAGACCTTCTTCATTACTTACAAACTCTCTTGCATAGAAAGGAAGACCAAGTATCACACGCTCAGCCGGAACTTCCTCCGTCGTACCTTCGACAGCCATCTTAACATAGGGAGCTGAAGAATTGCTTCCTGCCTCTTCCGATCCGGTATAATGCTCATCATATGCCATAACGATCACATAATCAGCATAATCTCCCTGAACTTTCCTGTTATAATATT
>JAILKW010000152.1 GCA_024693455.1 Lachnospiraceae bacterium | reverse complement strand
CTTGAGGTTGACTTTATATTGCGCAAAAACGCTGATGAATACTCTTATGTGCAAGTTGCACGGACTATAGATAATGACAACTTTGATGAAAGTGGCAAGAATATTACGGAAGAGAGAGAATATCGCCCATTAGAGAAAATAGCAGATGGTTATACGAAATATTTGCTTACCATGGATAAGTTTCTTCAGCGACGTAGTGGAGTAAAGCATTTGAACATAATAGACATGATTTTAGGTAACAATGAGTTTCAATAAGGTCAAATGGAATGGCTGACAGAACTGTTTTTGCAAGACCTATCTACATTTGTTTTATAATGATTTTGAAGAATGTGTTATGTACATTGCAGATGTGCTTTGTAACAAGGAAGCTGCAAATGATCTTGTAAATGATGTTGAAAGTGCAATCCTGGAACGGTTAAATAATCCGGAGTCATTTGAACCATATCATTCTTTAAAGGAACGTAAGTATCCATATTATAGAGTTTATGTAAAGAATTATACGATTTATTATGTTGTGATTCCGGATGGAGAAAATAAAAAAATCATGGAAGGACGACGTATGTTACATAATCACCGGGACAGATACAGGTATATATAATGAGAGTGTATATATACTACAGTTTTAGCAATGAAAACGAAGAGGCGACCACATAACGTGTCGCCTCATTTTAGATACAATATTATATCCGCTTAAATGTTACTGTTTTAGTTACACCGCTTTTCTTTATCAGGCTGACTATTTTCTTATAATCGGCAGCCGAAGCCTTTATCTTAAAAACAGCCTTTTTATTTATTCCATTAAAAGCATTTTTTCCGACCGATGTAATTTTCCCCTTGATCTTAATGGTTTTTAAGTTCTTTGCGCCCTTAAACGCTTCTTTTCCTATGGATGTTATCCCGGAATGCATCGTTACAGACCGCAGACCTGAGCTTCCGTTCGTGTTATCAAGTGCATAATCGCCTATTGCATTTATCGCATATTTCTTTCCGCCTACAGTGATGATCTTCTGGAAAGATGCGGAAAAAGCAGTATCATTATTGTATATCGAATATACAGACACGGTCTTTTCGTTGTCATTCAGACAGAATGTCTGATAATCTGTGTCGCCCCAATCCGTCACGGGGTATACCGAACGCAACAGCTTAAATGCAATATCGCTTGTCAGGTTGCCCGCATCATCGAGCAGTCCCGCGGCAACCCATTTATAAACATACTTCCCAAATGCCCCTGCAGGTATTACGCCATCAAAGACAACACGGTTTGTGTCCTCGCTTGCCTTTTTTGCGTCATCATACTTTGAATAAAACTGCACTGCCAAGCCTACGTCAGAAAGCTCCTCATCCGTCACAAATCTCCATTCTGTTTCAAAATTCAGTTTCTTTCCACTCGCGTCTACCGCATTAGAGTAGCCAAGTACCTCTTCGCCGACACTCAATTCAAAGAAGCCATCTTCACCGGCAAGTGACGCATCATTTAATGCGATTTTTTCGCTTGTAATCTCCGTCACAACATCTTCTGCATAAACGACGTTGGCAACACCTCCTACAGCCGGGGAGCCTGTTAATGCAATAACAGCCGCCAATAATCCTGCAAACAATTTACGCTTCATTTTGTTTGTACCTCCCGTAAAAAATTTAATACGTAACTTTAGCAGTATAGCTAATATATTTAATATATTTAATATATTTAATATATGCAACCTCTTTGATATATGCAATCTATTCAAAAAATAAAAGACATTTTATTATATTTTTGAGCAAGAGAGGGAGTTGCATGATTGATTATCAGTCGTTTTGGGAAACGCTTGAAAAAGCAGATGATAACTGGTACACTATGACGCATAAACACGGAATAAATCCCGCAATACTGCATCGACTGAAACACAATCTTCCGATATCAACTGTAACGATAGACCTGTTTTGCAAAATTTTGAACTGTAATGTTTGTGACATTTTACGATATATACCAGATGAAGAATACACTGATTGAAGTCCCTTTTGTATGCAGAATGTATGCAGATACCTGTCAGAGACACTGAAACGCTCCTTTCTATGGTATTTAGCGATATTTGAATATAGTTCAAATCCTGTCGCATCGACACAAAAAGATACCGAAGGGTATCTTTTTTTGTTTTTGCAAATCCCCTAAAATACACAAAAGTATCATAGATGATACTATGTTTCAAAAAACTGCGTACTTGTTTGGCTCTGTAGGATTAGTTTATCATACGTGTTGTAACGAAGAGATGTGTTTGAAATATAGGAGATGATGATTATGAATACGATAGTAGAGAATTTTTTAGTACAGGTTAATGAAAATGAGAAAGCTGCAGCTGTAATTGATAATGATAGAAAATTAAGCAGGAAGGAACTATTACTTCTTGCAGATACAATTGCATCAAAACTACCGGCTAACTGTAAGAGAGTCAGAATCATGATGAATCATTCTGTAGAGATGATCGGATCAATTTTTGCTGCTTTAAGGATTGGAGCTGCATATATACCTGTTGAACCATTTCTTCCAAAAGAACGAATAAGATACATGATGGAAGAGGCAGATGTTACGGTAATGATTACAAATAGTGAATATTCGAATCGTTTTCCGGAAATTACAAATATTATTGTAGATAAGGGATATGCAATAGATGAAACAGCAGTGATAGAAGCAGACTATAATGAAAATGATTTAGCATGCCTCCTTTGAAAAAAAGAAAGCAATAAGAGGGAAAATCATTGCCCCGGGGCTACCCCGGCAGCCAAAAAAGACGTTTCGGAGCAAAGAGAAAAGCAATAAGAGGAAAAATCATTGCCCCGGGGCTGTCCCGGCAGCCAAAAAAGCGCTGCGGGGCAAAGAGAAAAGCAATAAGAGGAAAAATCATTGCCCTGATGCTGATCCTGCAGCCAAAAAAAGCGCTGCGGGCCGAAGAGAAAAAAATGCGTGAGGCGATGTTTTGCGAAAATCAGGGTAGTCAAGATTAATTTTAAGAACGGAGGAACAGGGATGAAGACATTATATTTGGCAGGTGGATGCTTTTGGGGCGTACAACGATTTTTT
>JAILKW010000148.1 GCA_024693455.1 Lachnospiraceae bacterium | reverse complement strand
GAATCTCAGGATAGAAATAGTCCTCGTTCAGGTGGGTACCATGCTGACATTCACACTCGAAGCCCACACCAGGACCGGCAATCTCGCTCAGTCCATAGATATCGTAGGCCTTAATGCCCAGACTCTGCTCCAGTTTCTGGCGCATCTCTTCCGTCCAAGGCTCAGCACCAAAGGCACCCACGCGCAACTTAAACTCATCGCGCTTCCATTCGCACTCTCCTAAGGCCTCGCCGAGGAAGAGTCCGTAGCTGGGTGTACAGCAGAGAATCGTTGCACCGAAGTCGTGCATCAGCGTAATCTGCTTCTGGGTATTACCACTTGACATCGGAATAACACTGGCACCGATATTCGTAGCACCATCGTGCGCTCCCAGTCCGCCAGTAAACAGACCATATCCGTAGCTCACCTGGAAAATATCATCTTTCGTAGCACCATAAGCGGTAAAGGCACGAGAGATAGCCTCTGCCCACATCGCCAGGTCTTTACGGGTGTGTAGCACCACAACGGGCTTTCCTGTTGTACCACTCGAGGCGTGGATACGCACAATCTGACTCATGGGTACTGCTGCCAGTCCAAAGGGATAGTTGTCGCGCAGGTCTAATTTGTTGGTAAACGGCAGTTTCACGATGTCATCAATACTCTTGATGTCACCGGGCTCCAGTCCCATCTCTTGGAATTTCTTCCTGTAGAAAGGCGTGTTGTGATACACGTACTCTGCCATCTTGACCAGACGGCGACTCTGAATCTCGCGAAGTTGTTCGCGGTCCATGCATTCAATGCTTGGGTTCCAAATCATAGGTTTTTTTTGTTTTGTGTTATTGTTGTTTAGCTCTTTTTACTCCCATCGCCCTTCTTTGCAAGCAAAGCGAGTATGCTCGAGCGCGGAGAGGGGTTGGGGGTGAGTTTTTTCATCGACAGTGCAATCCTTTTTCTTCTTCTATCCACCTCCACCACTCTTACGGTGACGTGCTGGTGTAGTTTCACCACCTCGTTAGGATCTTTCACGTACTTATTGGCCAGTTGCGAGATATGTACCAGTCCGTCCTGGTGTACGCCGATGTCTACAAAAGCACCGAAGTTGGTGATGTTCGTCACGATACCAGGCAGTTCCATGCCCTCTTCCAGATCATCGATGGTCTCTACACCCTTGGCAAACTCGAACTCTTCGATCTGTTCTCGTGGGTCGCGTCCAGGCTTCTCCAGTTCTTTCATGATGTCCGTCAGGGTGGGCAGTCCCACCTCGTCCGTCACGTACCTCTTTATATCTATGCGTGCGCGTAGCTCTTTATCTTTGATGAGATCGGCAACAGAACAGCCCTGGTCCTTGGCCATGTGTTCCACCACATGATAGCTCTCAGGATGCACCGCACTATTGTCCAACGGGTTCTTCGCCTCTGGTATCCTTAGGAAACCAGCGCACTGCTCGTAGGCAGCAGGTCCTAGTCTGGGCACCTTCTTCAGTTGAGCGCGCGAGGTGAATGCGCCGTGTTCCTTTCTGTAGTCTACGATATTCTTCGCAAGCGTCGGGCCCAGTCCGCTGACATATTGCAGCAGATGGCTCGATGCTGTGTTCAGGTTCACGCCTACGTTGTTCACGCAGCTCTCCACCGTCTGGTCCAGTTGCTTCTTCAGTTTACTTTGGTCCACATCATGCTGATACTGTCCCACGCCGATGCTCTTCGGGTCAATCTTCACCAGTTCCGCCAGCGGGTCCATCAGTCTTCTGCCTATCGACACCGCTCCTCTCACCGTCACATCCTCATCCGGGAATTCCTCCCTCGCCACCTTCGATGCGCTATACACCGAAGCACCGTCCTCGCTGACGATGAAAATCTGGGGATTTTTCAGAGGAGAGTGGACCTCTTCCGTCTTCCAGCTTCCTTCTTCCTTCACCACGCTTTCCACAAACTCCCTCGTCTCTCTGCTCGCCGTACCGTTACCGATGGCGATGGCTTCAATCTGATAGTCCTTGATCATCTGTTGAACATGGACCATAGCCTGCATTCTGTGATTCACAGGAGGGTGGGGGAAGATGGCTTCGTGATGCAACAGATTTCCCTGTGCGTCCAGACAGACCACCTTACAGCCTGTTCGGAAGCCGGGGTCGATGCCCATCACACGTTTCTGTCCCAGTGGAGCACCCAACAATAATTGGCGCAGGTTCTCAGCAAACACATGGATCGCTTCTTCGTCGGCTTTCTCTTTGCTCATGCCGGCAAACTCCGTCTCTATCGAGGGCTCCAGCAGTCGTTTATATCCGTCCTCAACGGCTTCCTTCACCAGTCTGCCGCAGGGCGTGTTACCATATACATAGTGTCTGCATAGTCGCTCTATGCATTCCTCATTATTCGTTTCTATCGATACGCGCAGGATTCCCTCTGCCTCACCTCTCCGCATCGCCAGCAGACGGTGACTGGAACAGCGCTTCAAGGGCTCATGCCAATCGAAGTAGTCTGAGTATTTCGCTGCCTCGTCAGTATCAGCCTTCGCTTTCACCACTTTCGATGTGATGATAGCCTCTCTGCGGAACGATCCTCTTACCTGCTGACGGCTTCGCTCGTCTTCGCTCACCGTCTCAGCGATAATGTCCTGTGCCCCTTTCAGTGCCTGTTCTGCATCTTTCACCTCTCCTTTCACGAATTTCTGCGCCGCCTGCTCAGGATCACGTTCCCTTTGCATCAGCAGGATAGTAGCCAGAGGCTCCAGTCCCTGTTCGCGAGCCACCTGGGCACGTGTACGTCTTTTCGGTTTGAAGGGCAGGTAGATATCCTCCAGTTCAGTAGCCTCCCAACAGTCATCGATACGTTTCTGTAGCTCAGGAGTCATCTTCTCCTGTTCCACAATCGTTTTCACGACCGTCTCCTTACGCTTCGCTATCTCCTTCAGTTTCTCATACTGCTCACTGATAGCTGCTATCTGCACCTCATCGAGACCACCAGTTCGTTCCTTTCGGTATCGCGAGATGAAAGGAATCGTGCATCCTTCGTCCAGCAGCGCCAGCGTGTTCGCCACCGCCTGTTCCCTGAGGTTCAGGCTCTTAGCGATGATCGACGAAAATATTTTTTTCATTCTTCACTCTTTTTTCGGGTGTTCGGGGGTACCTTTTTCGGAGGTACGGAGGTACGAAGGTACGGAGGTACGAAGGTACGGAGGTACGGGGGTACGGAGGTACGGGGGTACGGGGTCACCTTTGCTATCTTTTCGGGTGTTCGGAGTTCACCTTATCTAAGCACTCCCCTCCCTTTTCGGGGAGG
>JAILKW010000112.1 GCA_024693455.1 Lachnospiraceae bacterium | reverse complement strand
TGACGGAAAATTGCAGAGCAGCTCTTTGGTATACTAAGGCAGCTGTGATCAGTGACACAAAGCTGCATGGGATCAAAGCTCTTCGTGAGTGTTCGGATATAAAGATAGAAAACTGTGATATCGTTTCGCAGGAATTCGGATGGTCGGTCAGTGATATTACCATGAAGGATACAACTGCGGAAAGTGAATACTTTATGATGCGCTCAGACCATCTTAAATTTGAAAATGTAACCTTAAAGGGTAAGTATTCATTCCAATATATTACCGACTCTGTATTTGAAAACTGTAATTTCGATACTAAGGATGCTTTTTGGCATGCGAAAAATATTGTTATAAAAAACAGTACAATAAAAGGAGAGTATCTTGCATGGTATTGCGAGAATGTAACATTTGAGAATTGTACAATTATCGGAACTCAGCCTTATTGTTATTGCAAAAACTTAAGGCTTATAGATTGCAGTATGATCGATACGGACCTGGCGTTTGAAAAATCAGATGTCGAGGCAACGGTAAGTACACCTGTAATAAGTATTAAAAATCCTAAGAGCGGAGTTATAAAAGTTCCCGAAGTAAAGGAGATCATAATGGATGATCCGGAGGCAAAGGGAAGGATTGATGTTGGTTAATAGTTTAAAGCTCGCACTTCTGCGGGCTTTTTGGTTTATAGAAAAATTAACACAGACTTAACAAACAGGAGGAATACAATGAGTATTTACAACATTATATCTGTAATAGGAGGTTTGGCGTTTTTTCTGTTCGGAATGAATGTCTTGTCTTCAGGTCTAAAGAAAGTTGCCGGAGACAAACTGGAGGGTATACTCCATAAGATGACGGATCATCCGCTTAAAGGACTTATTCTGGGCGCTATAATAACTATAGCCATGCAATCTTCATCGGCGCTTACGGTTATGCTGGTCGGACTTGTTAACTCGGGTATTATGACTCTGGTACAAACCGTAGGGATAATAATGGGGTCGAATATAGGAACGACCCTTACTGCCTGGATATTGAGTCTTAGCGGTGTGGAGACGGATAACTTTTTACTGTCCATGATGAAGCCTGAGAATTTCTCACCGATCATCGCACTTATAGGTGTTATTCTTATCATGGCGGCCCGCGAACAAAAGCATAAGGATATAGGAAATGTAATGATAGGATTTGCTGTTCTTATGCAGGGAATGGAGATGATGTCCAATTCGCTTTCGCCGCTTGCAGAGGTTCCGGAGTTTACCAGCATACTTACAGCCTTTAAGAATCCTTTCCTTGGTGTATTAATAGGTATGTTATTTACCGGGATCATACAATCATCAGCAGCATCTGTCGGTGTGCTGCAGGCTCTCAGTCTTACGGGACAGATCTCATACGGTGTAGCAATACCTATAATCATGGGTCAGAATATCGGTACCTGTGTAACTGCCCTTCTTTCATCTATAGGTGTAAGCAAAAATGCAAAAAGAGTATCTGTTATTCATGTCAGCTTTAACCTTATAGGTACGGTCATAGGCCTTGTAGTATATCTTGTGTTTGCATGGATAATAAGGCTTCCGGTCTTGGATGAAACGATGACACCTTTTGCAATAGCAGCTTTTCATTCAGTGTTTAATGTTGTTACGACTCTGATCCTTTTACCTTTTTCAAATCAGCTTGTTATAATTGCAAAACATGTTATAAAAGAGGATGGCGCTCAGGCTGCGTTCCTGGATGAACGTCTTCTCCTTTCACCGGCACTTGCGACATCGGAGTGCAGGAATAAAACTGTTATGGTAATGAATAAGTCAGTGGAAGGCTATTGTAATGCACTTGCCATGTTAAATGAATATAACAGGGATCAAAAAGATAATATAAAGCAGCTTGAGGAAGAAGTTGACGATATGGTGGATTCATGTAATTCGTTCCTTATCAGATTGTCCGAAAAAGATGTGTCCAAAAAGGACAGTGCGACTATAGCGGAAATGCTTCATGATCTGGGAGATATGGAGAGGATCAGTGACTATTCCATCGGTATTTCCAAGACGATAAAAAAGATCAACAGGGATGATTTTGCTCATAAAAAAGAGCTTTGTACCATACTCGAGCCGATCAATAATGAACTTACCAATCTGCTTACGAATCTTTATACAGCTTATGAAAATGTGGATGTATCAGCTGCAGAGGAAGTTTTATACAATTCGGGAGAACTTGTAAGTAAGATCAAAAAGACCAAAAAATCAAATCTTAGATCACTTAAAGACGGAAAAGCCGCAGCAGAGGCAAGTGTTTATTTTTCCGATTATCTGACAATATGCAGGAGGGTGGCGGAGCACAGTGAAAATATAGCGGAAACTTTATGCCAGTAAGTTGACACTTTTTGACGGGATACATAAAATAGTGTTTAGATAAAAACCGATCAGACAGGTAATAAAACTGACTTGTTTGGTACCGGGTGCACTAACGATCACCCGGTAGATCATTCCTATAATATTATAAAGACGGGACGGGATATGAATATTTTATGGTACTATTTTATGGCTGTAAATATAATTGCGTTTGCTGTATATGGTATAGATAAGTATAAGGCAATTAATAATAAATGGCGGATACCGGAAGCTACACTCATTTTGTTTTCAGTAGCCGGAGGGGCTCTGGGGTCTCTGTTCGGAATGATCTTCTGGCATCACAAGACGCAAAAGACAAAGTTTAAGATCCTTGTGCCATTGTTTTTTGTTTTATGGATAGTGATAATAATAAGGATCACACATTTTTAGCGGGCGTGTCTTTGCAGTTGATGGGAGAATACAGTAATGGATAAGCAAAATACAGATGTAGAGCAAAAAGATCCTCTTGCATGGGAGGAAATAAGTTGTGAGCATATAATTTCCGATGAATGGATTGATTTCAGAAGGTCGGCCTACAGATTCCCGGATGGCAGTACCTTTGAGCCTTATTACAGCTATAGTCGAAGAGATTATGTGGTGGTTGTGGCATCCGATACGGAAGGAAATTATCTTTGTGTTCGTCAGTACAGACAGGGAATAGGTGAGGTTACGACCGAATTTACCGCCGGAGGTATAGAAAGAAAAGACGGAAAGGAATACGGAAGTTCGCAGGATTTGTCTTCCGAAGAGGCACTTTCGGCAGCAAAAAGGGAACTTCTTGAAGAAACAGGATATGAATCTTCGGAGTGGAAGCATCTTCTTACGGTTCCTTCGAATGCTACAATAGCAGATAATTATGCCTATCTTTTCATGGCAACAAACTGTAAGAAAGTTGCGGGTCAATCCCTTGATGAAACAGAATTTTTAAACGTTAAAAAGCTTTCCGCCGGAGAAATAGAAGAGCTTATTTTAAACGGAGGCTTTCAGCAGGCGATGCATATAACAGCCTGGTTTTTGTCCAAGTCGGGTATTTGTATATGAAACAAGTCAGCTGCGCTGACACAAATCCCGCGCCAAGTCACGTAAAGCGAGACTTGAATTTGGTCAGGGTGGTAAGCTGACAGGGAGTAATAATGCCGGATATAAATCAGGAGATCAAAGAAGAACTATTCAAACTAAAAGATGAAAAATACAAGGCTTTTCAGAGTAAGCTAATACCCAGTGTATCGGATAACAAGGTAATAGGAGTCAGAACTCCGGCTCTTAGATCATATGCTGGCGGGCTTTTAAAAAGAGAAGATATATCTTATTTTTTGGAAGATCTTCCCCATGAATATTTTGATGAATATCAGCTTCATGCATTTATTATTTCCGGGATAAAGGATTATGAAAAATGTATGGAAGAGGTTGAGAAGTTTCTTGCGTATATCGATAATTGGGCGACCTGTGATCAGATGAATCCCCGGATTTTTAAAAAGAACAGATCTGCCCTGATCGAAAAGATAAAGATTTGGATAAAAAGCGAAGAGACTTATAAAGTAAGATTTGGGATAAAAATGCTAATGGATCATTTTTTGGATGAGGATTTTGATCCAAAGTATCTTAAGACAGTCGCTGATATCAGAACCGGGGAATACTATATAAACATGATGAGAGCCTGGTATTTTGCAACAGCTCTCGCCAAACAGTATGATAAGGCCGTTTCGTATATCGAAAACAGATCCATGGACGAATGGACACACAAAAAAACCATACAAAAGTCTGTGGAGAGTTATCGCATATCTTTGGAACAAAAAGAATATTTAAAAAGTCTTAAATAAGACTTGTTTTGGGAGACTACAGATCGTGAAATACGTGGTCTCCTATTTGTATACCCGTAATACCGGTTTCTGCAGCGCATGAGGCGGTTCGGTAAAAGAACTTATCAACATTGCGTTTCCCTGCCAGAACATCTCTTGCAGCGATCATACAGTCTTCTCTGCATCCTTCTGCAAGTATCACGGCCAGCCTTCCGGAGCCATAGGGGTAGAATTGTCCCTTTTGATAGATGACGGAAGGGATCGTTCCGGGAAATCTGCTGTCGTATACTCTGTTCATTACCACGGATCCCACAGCAACCTTACCGGCATAGGTCTGATTTCCCGCTTCCGATTGTATCAGACAGGCAAGCAGATAAGCATCTTCTTCGGAGCATTCATAAGGATCGGTATAGTAGTAGTCTTCGCCTGTGGAGTAAGTATTTCCGGAGTCCGGATCAAAACTGTTGTCGGGATTGGCTATGACTATCTTCATATCGCGTTCCATGGCTGCAATTTCCCGTCGTTTCATTTCTTCCACAAGTTTTTTGATATCCTTCTCATTGCGCTTGTATCTTTGCCAGATTTTTTTGAGTTTTTCCTGGGCGGCAGCATTTTCTTCGGCAAGTTTTTTCCCTTTTTCGGCTAGTTCGGTCTGTTTTTCTTTTAGGTCTTGGTTTACTTCTTCTATGTGAGCAAGTATGTTTTCATACTCGTCGATCTTTTTCTTTGTGGTTGCGAGCATATCTGAAACATAGTAGGTATAGTTTATAAAACTGACAAAACTTTTAGCATGTAAAAGCGCATGAAAGATACTGAAAGTATTTCTGTGTTTATACAGATAATTTATTGAGCGTGAAAGACTCATTCGAAGTTTATAACTTAAAGTCTCGGCCTTTTCCTTTTTCTCCGTAAGAATATGAATATCCTGTGATATATTGTCGTATTCTTCGGAAATTTTGGAAAGGGATGCATTGATGGTGGAAATACTCTCTTTTAAACTGCCGCTTTCATTTAAAATATCCTTTTGTTCTTCTTCAAGATCTGACTTTTCTTTTTCTATTTTATTCAATGAGGCACTCAAAATACAGGTAGGTTCTGCTAACAAACCACCTGTGATCATTACAAAAACCAATAATATAGTTGTCATTTTTATAGTAGAAAAGAAAATATTCATGGTAAGTATTATACCATTTATCTAAAAAAAATTAAAAATTAAAAAAAGGGTGTACTTTTATCGGAAAGTGTGTTAAATTGCTTTTCGTAAATTTTAATTAAGGAGGAGAAGGAGATATGTTAACGTTACTAACGGAAGCAGCTATGACTGAAGAAGAAGTTGCGGATTTGGCTCTCGGAACTGCAGGAGTCGGAGCTATTTTTGGTGCTATGTTAGGCTCAATTCTTATTTGTGCTTTGATATGGTATGTTATTCAGGTTATCGCTTACTGGAAGATATTCAATAAGATGGGTGAGGCCGGATGGAAATCCATTATACCGTTCTATAATGGCTATATAGTTTACAAAAACACATGGAATACCAAGATGTTTTGGATCACTATAGGTTTGGCATGTCTTGTAGGCGTTTTCAACGGATTGATGGAAGGTGGCAATGTTGTATTCGCTCTCATTGCTTTAGTAGCTGCAGTTGTTTTACTTGTAATCGAGATCAAGTCTACAATTTATCTTGGAAAGGCATTTGATAAGGGAACAGGATTTATCGTCGGACTTGTTTTACTTAGTCCTATTTTCATGCTTATCCTTGGATTTGGCAGTGCTGAGTTTATCGGAAATCAGTCAGAGCAATAAAGATATTTGATCTTAAGAGTCTTACGAAAAGTAAGGCTCTTTTTTTTGCCTTTTTTTTATAAATAATGTATCATAAAAACATATCCCGGCAGGCAGGGATATTACCTTTAAAGCTATGTCTTTTAAGCGAGATTTGAATATGGAGAATAACTTATGGTAGATGATTATATAAGAGCAAAAAAAATAGGAGACAGGGAAGTTTCAAGAGCCAGAAGCAGGGGAGAATATCCGTATCTGCCGGCTCTTGATGATATGGTTACGACTACTGATATTGCGTACGAGGAGAAGATAGGCCTTTTGGAGATCCCGATAGAAAGGGTGGTCGGGACAAAAACAGCCGGCAGAGGTAATGCGTTTTCCAGAGGCTTTATGCCGATACTTGATGTTGAGTCCGAATTCGGAACAAAATGGGCAATTTTATATGATTCAGCCCTTGATGAAGGAATACGCGATGCCATACAGGTTTACGAATACAGAGGATACTTTTATGTTCAGGAGGGAAACAAAAGGGTTTCGGTAACAAGATATTTGCAGACTGCAAGTATTTTGGGCGATGTTACCCGCGTGGTTCCCAAGTGGAGTGAAGATAAGGACACACGGATATATTACGAGTTTATGAAGTTTTATCGTGCCTGCCCCTTGTATGAGATTACTTTTTCTCAGGAGGGAGGCTACAGTAAGCTTGCCAGGATAATGGGATTAAATTTGGACAGTGTATGGACTGATGATGCTGTAAGCAGCTTAAGAAGTTCGTTCCGTATATTTGAAAAGGCATTTATAGCAAGACGCGGTAACAGACTTGCGATCACTGCGGGTGATGCCTTCCTTATTTACCTTGAAGTCTATCCCATGGACGGTCTCATAGGTATAGATGACGGTCTTTTGCATAAACAGATGGAAAAACTCTGGGCAGAGATCCTTACAAAAGAGCGTTCCGATAATATAGCGCTTGTGGAGTCTCCGGATCAGGGAAAGAAGGATACGGGAATCTTAGGTACCGGACTGGGTAAAAAGACACGTGTATATACCAGAGAGAAACCGCTTCATATTGCATTTTTCTACGATAAACCGGAAGAAATATCCGCATGGACATACGGACATGAACTGGGTCGAAATTATCTGAGGGAAAAGTTCGGTGGACGCGTACTGACTGCTAAGGAAGATGATTGCGGCAGTGAAGAGAAACTGGCTCAGGCCATAGACAGAGCGGTTGCCAACGGAGCTGATGTTGCGTTTACAATATCTCCGTCGCAGATGCCGGAGACGCTTAAGAGTTCGCTTCATTACCCGGAAGTCAAGTTTCTTAATTGTTCGGTAAACCTTTCGCACAGCAGTGTCCGCACATACTACGGAAGGATGTTTGAAGCTAAGTTTTTAATGGGCGCTCTTGCTGCGTCACAGGCTGAAAACCACAGAATAGGCTATTTGGAGGGTTATCCTCTTTATGGTTCCATTGCCAATATCAACGCCTTTGCGATCGGAGCTTCACTCGTGGATCCCAAGGCTGAGATATATCTTATGTGGTCATCATTAAAAGAAGCCGACTGGTGGACGGAAGCGGTCAAAAAGGAAGGAATCAAGATTTTTTCCGGACAGGACCTTATAGCTCCCGGACGTGCATCCAGAGAGTACGGGGTCTATATAAAAAAAGATGACGGGACATATGAAAATCTAGCCACGCCTGTATGGGATTGGGGCAAATACTATGAACTTATAGTAAGAACCATATTTGACGGAAGTTATGATAACCAGCCTCAGGATAAGAGAAATCAGGCGCTTAATTACTGGTGGGGAATGTCTGCCGGAGTTATTGACGTTATAACCGGTGCAAAGCTTTCTTATTCATCAAGGAAGCTGATCGACGGACTCAGAAAGGCTGTCGTATCCGGGATACTTCATCCTTTTGACGGTGAACTTCACAGTCAGTTCGGAAAGATTCAGTCTGCTGGGGACGAGAGGCTGAGCAATGAAGAGATCATCCGAATGGACTGGTTAAATGATAATATAATCGGAGAGATCCCGAGAATGGATGAGATTAAGGATGAAGCAAAGGAGTCTGTAGCTGTAGGTGGGATTGTAGAGGAATAAAAGATGAGGATTCTTTTTATATCGGATGTTGAAAACAAGGGCTTATGGGATTTTTATACTAAAGAAAAAACAGAGGGGATAGACTGCATAATTTCATGTGGCGATCTTCATCCGGATTATCTGCAGTTTTTGGTTACAATGGCATCGGTCCCCCTGTTTTATGTAAGGGGGAATCATGATCATCATTATGATAATAATCCGCCGCTGGGATGCATCCCGATAGATGATAAGGTGATAGTTCATAAGGGCCTTCGAATAGGAGGACTTGGAGGATGTATGCGCTATAATCAGGGCAAAGACATGTATACCGAAAAAGAAATGCGCAAAAGAACAAGGTCTTTGGAACTTAAGACGTTTTGGAAAAGAGGCATTGATATTCTGGTCACACATGCACCGGCAGCAGGCTATGGGGATCTTGAGGATCTTCCGCACAAAGGGTTTGAGTGTTTTAACGATTACCTTAACAAATGGAATCCCAAGTATATGGTACACGGTCATGTTCATAAGGAATACGGCGGCAAATTCATACGCGAATACAATCATCCAAGCGGCTGTACAATAATAAATTGTTATGATACCTATGTCATGGATGTAAAAACGAGCGGAGGAGATTAACTTGGATGCAAACAGAGAAGTCAGTCTTTCCGTGTCTTCGATCTGCAGGGGTAAAGACGGAAGAAAATATGCATATGTTAAGTTTGAAGACGGAAAAAGGACTGCAGAGGGCCGGATACCGGCCTGTCATATAGACAGATCCGAGGGCTTTATGCCGGATGAAATAGATGCTCTCGAGGTGTATATGAGAGAAAATATCAACGAACTTAAAAAAATGGCCAGCAATATTCATGTTATTGATGCTTTGTTTTGATTAAGAGTGTCAAGACTTGAATGATATAAGAAGGTAAAAATGGAATTATTTGATTTTATAAAAAGAAGTCCGAACCCGTACTTTGCGGTTTTGACGATGAAAGAAGAACTTGAAAAGAACGGTTTTTCGGAACTTTTTGAAGGAGATGAATGGCATCTTGATGCAGGTAAGTATTTTGTGACAAGGGACGGTTCGTCACTTATAGCATTTAGTATTCCGGAAAACGGATATAAGGGGTTTCAGATACTTGCCTCGCACAGCGATTCTCCTGCGTTTAAGATAAAGACCAACGCACAGATGAGATCCGAGGATTTCTACATTAAGTTAAATACCGAAAAATACGGTGGGATGATACTTTCGACCTGGTTTGACAGACCGCTTTCGATCGCAGGAAGGATAATTGTCAAAACCGATGAAGGGCTTGAAAGCAAAACGGTCAATATAGACAGGGATCTTTTGATGATACCAAGTCTTGCGATCCATATGGACAGAAGTACGAACGATGGACATAAATATGTTGTCCAAAAGGAATTGCTGCCGCTTTTTGCAGGGGCAAATAAAAAAGATTTGGATGAAAAGGATTCGGAAGATAAGGATATGCTCCTTTCATTAATTGCAGAAGCAGCAGGTATCAGGGCCGAAGATATTTTAGATTCCGATCTATTCTTATATAACAGGCAGGAGCCTGTGGTTTACGGAGCAAACAAAGAGTTTATGGCAGCACCCAGGCTTGATGATCTGCAATGTGCCTATGCTTCTCTTATGGGATTTTTGAGTGCTTCGCCTTCCGCCGGTATCGCGGTTCATGCAGTGTTTAATAATGAGGAGGTAGGAAGCGAGACAAAGCAGGGTGCGGCGTCTTCTTTTCTTACGGAAACACTTCGTCGTATAAATACGGCACTTGGAAATGATGAGACATATTTTTATCGTGCACTTTCCTCAAGCTTTCTGGTTTCTGCGGACAATGCGCACGCGATCCATCCAAATTATTCCGAGAAGGCCGATCCTACGAACAAACCGCTGCTTAACGGCGGTATAGTTATCAAATATAATGCCAATCAACATTATGCCACGGACGGAGTATCCGCCGGAGTTTTCAGAATGATCTGTGAAAGGGCAAAGGTTCCCGTTCAGGAGTTTGTAAATTCTTCGGATATCCCGGGTGGATCAACACTTGGAAGTATAGCCGTCACAAGACTTTCCATGAATACCGTGGATATAGGTCTGCCACAGCTTTCGATGCATTCCGCATACGAGACGGCGGGAACTTATGATACAGAGTATTTATGTAAGGCGGCTGCGGAGTTTTTTAGTACTGCTATGATCAGCAGAGGTGATGGTGAGATAAAACTGCAAAGGGGGTAAGTTATGAAATTTGATGAATTATTGGCAAAAGTCAGAGAAATCGCGGAAGACATAAATCCCGTGGGGAGAGATTTTCTTGCTGTTCAGGTAAATATAACGGGTGATGACGGAGGGGTGTTTTACGTTGAAGTCAAGGACAATAAGATAAATATTGAACCTTATGAATATAATGACAGAAATTGCGCCGTTACAATGAACATGACGGATTTTAATAAACTTTTGGACGGCAAATTTGATCCTGTTTTGGGATTTACAATGGGAAAATTAAAGGTTGACGGAGATGTTGGGAAGGCGCTTGAGTTTTCTAAACTTCTTAAATAAAATAAGCGAGCGGACGCGGATCAAAAGGAGGGGTAAAAATGAAGATAGCTATGGCCAATGATCATGCAGGGACTAAAATGAAAGAAGAGATCAAGGATTATCTTCTTAAAAACGGATATGAGGTAGAAGATTTCGGGACATATGATGAAGAAAGCTGTGACCTTTCGGATTTTGTTTATCCCGCTGCTTTGGCGGTTGCAAAGGGAGAATGTGACAGAGGCATCTTTTGCGACGGAGTGGGATACGGAAGTGCCCTTATAGCCAATAAGATAAACGGATGTTATGCGGCTGTATGTCAGGATCCTCTTTGCGCAAAGCTTGCCAGAGAGCATACGGATTCAAATATTTTATGTCTCGGTGCCAAGATAATAGGTGGTCTCATGTCCATGGAGGTTGTAAAGGTATGGCTTAATACCGAACCTCTTACAGAAGAAAAATACCGCAGACGTGTTCAAAAAGTCTGCGATATCAATGATAAACACTGTGTGAAGGTTAATTAACGACATCATATATGCGTATATCTATTCCTTCCGGGGTTCCTTCAACTTCGGAACGGAAGCGTTGTTGTGACAGATATTCACCAAGGACAGGTGAGTCCGTCATAAAGCTTGGGAAGGCTTTAAGGCATCCGCCTTCGCCGGCGTCGGAAGAAACAAATCCGTTGTTTTCCACAAAAAGCA
>JAILKW010000098.1 GCA_024693455.1 Lachnospiraceae bacterium | reverse complement strand
ATAGTCTTTTTCATCACCGTTGCCTTCATATATGAGTTTACCGGAAAATTCCCTGTCATCATCGCTTAAAATAACAGTTGCTTCGCGAAGTGAATCTTCGGGGTCAAATATGGATATTTCATCATTAAAGGATCCGTTGCGTGAATACCTTGAGGGCTTTGGAGCAAAATGTTTTTCATGAAATTCCAAAAACCGGTTTTTGATTTTTGAAATAATGCTTTTATCTTCGGTCCTAATTTTTGTGGAAGGCTGAACATCTTCCCAGAAAAGCATTCTGTTTTCGGATATTTTTGAATCCGGATCGTTTAAAACAGGGGGTAGATCCGAAACATCGTTTAATACCTGATCGTTGTTAAAACCTGTGTCCTCTTTTTTATGATACTTATTGCAAAGTTTGATCAGTTCGTCAAAGTTGATATCATCCATTGAAAGGTTGTACATTTCATAACAGAGTTTTGTTATCTCCTGTTTTTCGTGATCGACAATACTTATAAAAAATTCAAGAATAGACCGGATCTGTTCGTTTGTTTCGGGATGTATGAAAGGACAGTAACAAAGATAAGCTCCGTAATTGTCTTTTTCTTTTTCAAAATAAACGGTATCAACAGACAGATACAAATTGTCCTTACTTATAAGATATTTCTGAATGCCAAGCCAGGCTGCTGCAAGAGAATTAATTATTATACTTATGTTTTCCACAGAAAGACCTTCCTGTTCCACCAGATCCCTGAGTGATCTTTTGCCGGTGATCGTATACCAGATCTGCAGCTGATCATCGAACTGCACAGCGTAAAAGGTCAGAAGAGATTTTACGGTATTTTCTCTTAGCATCCTTTCTTCATAGCCACAGTCAAAGCTCTCTCCTTCAATTATCATATAGCTGTTTTCCGGGCTTCTCTTATAAGATATTTTAGGTAAAAGATCCATTGTTAACCTCCGATCTATGTTCAAGTTTTGCTCGCGCAACCTGGCGCGGGATTTGAGTCAGCTTTAGCTGAGATATATTATTATTGATTTGTCAGCTCATCTAATGAAAGGTCTTTTATGGCGTCTATTCTTCTGAATGATCTGACCGCATTTTCGGTTTTGACTTTATGATCACCTACATAATTTATACTTTCTTTGTAAATGGAAAAAGTCAGGCAAATAACCGAGCCTATGATAAGAAAGCAAATGGAAAATACGCAGGCTGCTTCTACGGTATAACTGCCTTTTAATTTAGACATGATTTACCCTCCTTTTGAAAGAAAAATAAGCACCAAAAGTGATATAAAAATAAAGGGGACAAAGGGTATTTGAAAAGACTTATCTTTTTTACGGATTAAACAAAATATAATGCCAAAAAATCCTGCTAAAAAAAAGGAAATAATAAGAATAAAAAGGTTATTTATTGTTCCAAGCCATACACCCGTTATTATAAAAATAAATGAATCTCCAAGCCCGATTTTTTCGTGGGATATCATGCTGAAACAAAGCAAAATAATACCTGTTATCATTCCTCCCAAAATGTCAAAAAATGAATTGAATTTTGTTATATATTGGAGAATCAAACCGAGCAAAAAAAGCAAAAACAATGCTTCGGAATAAATACGTTTTTCCCGTAAATCACTGATGATGAACGGGATTAAAAAAACAGCTAAAATTATGTTTAAATTCATGGCGATACACATTTAATACAGGGCCTGTATTTTCCTTCGATTTCACTGAATTTTTTTCTGAAAACAGTGCGCTTAAGTCCCGGACAGGTTAGAGATGAATGATAGCTCGTTCCGTAGTCGGTATAATATAAAATTCCGGATTCTTTTCCGCAGAGTTTACATTTGTAATAAATCTTCCGATCGTTATTTCTTAAAAAATTTATATCACCCGGATATGCGGCTTTAATACTTGGAGAAAGATAGGAGCAGCTGACAGAGTTATGGTAAGCTTTCCCGTGCTCGGTAATATAAACATAGCGGTCATTGTCACTTTGATCTTCTTTGGGATCATATCCGACCCATCGGTTTGATTTGGAACGGGAAAACATTTTCCAGTATTTTATACCCCATATACCTCTTCCCACAGGAACAGGAATATTGTATTTTACCGTGATATCGATTTCTTTATCGGTGACTGTAGTGTCACTGTAATCCAGCCCCAGATAAGAACCAAAAATGTAGTTTGTAGGTACCTTGTTTTTTGCTATTAAAAGATCCGATACGGCTATTACGGAAGCTTTATTTATAAGAGAGCTGTCTTCATTGCTTTTTCCGCAGACA
>JAILKW010000095.1 GCA_024693455.1 Lachnospiraceae bacterium | reverse complement strand
AAGAAAATGTAAAACTTATAGATCTAATAAGAGTACATATGCCAAGACCGGCATATGATTCAAGTTTTATAATAAGCCAATATTCTTCCAAAATCAACATTAATCCATGAATTAAAAGTGTAGTTATAAATTGTCGCAGAGTTATAATTAATATGCTATAATTTCTTTAACTGATGCTCCTGTCATCAAATAGTTCGACCTTAACTTATTATAATTTGTCATCGTGTTATTCTAAGGCTAACGTCATGTAAAATGGTGCAATTATTGACGATATGACAGCCGGCAATTAAGTAAGTACTGATTTTGACTTATTTGATGAAAGGGGCATCGTCTTTTATATGTGAGGTGATCCTGTCTATGAAAAAAACTAAGCGTATAAGTATAAAAATCGCATTTGTTATAGGTTTGGTTGAGATTATCACCATGGCGGTTTTGTTTTTCGTAATGAACCAAAATCTAACAGGTATTCTGGAGAAGACATCCATTGAGGATATGAATGTCATAGCCAAGGACAGAGCGGGTATTGTCGAAACCTATATCACCGACTGTGTTGACTTTTTGAATGGATATCATAAAGCTACTGAGATCCGCGAAGCATTGGAAAATAGCGATGATCCGAAGTATATTCAATTGGCACAGGATTATACCGACCGGTTTGCAGAAGGCTATGCCGATATAGAAGGGCTTTATGTTGCAAAATGGGATACATATGTCTTAGCTCACATAAATCCTGACTCCGTTAACCAGACTTTCAGAACCCCCGAATCTGCAAAAGAACTCGAGGACATGATCAAAAAAAAGGGGAAAGCATTTTGTACCGGAATAGTTCAGGCTCCGGTTACCAAAAAAATGGTTATTCCCGTATATGCACCTGTGTTTGACAAAAAAGGAAAGGCGATCGGTTTTGCTGGAGCTGCTTTTTTCGCTGACAGACTCGAAAATACACTTCGAAGTCTTGCAGGCGATGAACACTCAAGTACCGGATATTCTCTTATAAATGCATCTACCGGCGTGTATATTTTCGATGAAAACATGGATTTATCCGGAACAGAATGCAAAGATAAAAACATGCTTGATGCTGTCAGCGGTTTGCAAAACGGAGTATATGCAAGCAACACCACAAGTTTTACAGACAAAAATAATATTATCTGCTGCTATTATATGGCTGACAGAGATTGGGTATTTGCGATCAGAGATACCAAAACAAATATTTTCAGCGTAGTCGATACGGTAAGAAACCTGCTTATTCTGATATGCATTATTCTTACTGTGGTGATGGTTCTGATTTGCGTATTTGCAGTTGACAGACAGATGGCTCCCATCAAGACCATAAACAGATCAATTGTCCAATTAAAGCAAAGCAACTTTACCAAAGATCCATTGATCGATAAGTATTGTGAACGGGAAGACGAACTCGGAAATATAGCAACTGCTGTTAAAGATCTTCAAACAGTTATGGAAAGCCAATACGAGCTCTTCCTTGAAATGCTTGAAGCCCAGTCTGTGGGAACCCTCGTACTCAGTGCCGATAAAGAAGACATTGTCCTGATCAATCATAAAGCATTAAGTCTTTTCGGACTTGACAATAACATCCGCAACAATATCAACATTGATGATATCCGTTCGAAATTCGATGACGAAGAAAATCAACATATAAAAGAACAGCTTGATGTTATACGAAATACTGAACATGACGTAAAATATGAGGCAAAGATCAACCTTGACGATAACAAAATGCTTACCATCCTGGCTCATGCCAAGGGGGTATCGCTTTCCAACGGAGATAAGGTTATCATCTTTTCACTCACCGATATAACTGACAGAAAGGATCTTGAAAAT
Source organism: Lachnospiraceae bacterium (assembly GCA_024693455.1). Lineage (GTDB taxonomy): Bacteria > Bacillota > Clostridia > Lachnospirales > Lachnospiraceae > Weimeria. Next base: position 2,730 of record JAILKW010000095.1, on the reverse strand, counting down.
GCCCTTCTTATCCTTTCCGAAACAGACTTCCTTACAAATATCTGCAACCGAAGAAGCGGTGTTTATCGTATAGAAGAAAACGTTAAAAACAAAGAATACGGAATGTTCTGCCTTTTCGATGTTGATAAATTTAAATACGTTAATGATACCTTTGGACATGCTGCGGGAGATGCACTTCTCATAGAAATCGCACGCACTATGAAAAAAAGTTTCCGCACGACCGACATACTTATAAGGCTTGGTGGGGATGAATTTGTTGTATTTGCAACCGGTATAGACAGTAAAGAAGTTGGCGAAATGATCCTCAAAAGATTCCTTGATAATATCTCGTCAATGGATGTTCCCGAGCTCAAAGGCCACAGGATATCGATAAGCCTGGGTGCTGTTATAATAAATGATGAATCCGATTTTTCATCTATGTATGAAAAAGCCGACTCGCTTATGTACGATTGTAAAAAGAAGTCGGGTAATTCTTATTTATTCTATAACTGATCTGTGTCCAAAGACTAACAAAAAGACCAGTGGTTATGTTATATTTGTTTAACTCAAACTTCCATGCTATAATGATCAGGCTCGTAATTTAACAACAAAGTTACCCGTAGTTTACCCCGAAAGGAAAAATAATGAATGAAGAAAAGAAAATAGGCGGCTTGTTATCTGCTTCAACCCTAAAGATCATAGCTACTGTCTTTATGGTTTTTGACAATGCTTTTATGAGATTCCCCGAGATGGGAAGTTTCTGGCATTTAATAACCCGATTTGTAGCTCCTCTTTTTGCCTACCTTATGGTAGACGGATTTTTCCATACACGTTCACGTGAAAAATACATGGGCCGTTTGTGGATCGCTGCCGTGTTAATGCAGATCGGTAATATTATCTCCTCACTGTTGCTGGGAAACTATTCGATCAGAGATAATATTTTCCTGACACTCGCTGTTGGATTTACTATCATTTATCTGCTTGAAAGATCAAAATCCGCTGAAACGCTCCCAAGAGTGCTTTATATCATATGTGCTGTTGCTATATTTGCGGTTTCTATTTATATAGACTTCCATAGGATTCCTTTCATATTTAACAGCTACATCATAATGGAAGGTGGTTTACAGCTTCTGCCCTTTATTATATTTATGTATCTTTTCCATAATAATAAGCTCCTGCAGTCGCTTTCCACGATCGCACTTTCAATATTTATCTTATTCTATTTCGGCGGTCCGGAAATGCTGTTTTACTCAGGCTTTGACAACTTCTGTTTTTCATCTGACTGGCTCGTATGCCTTGTGGTACCGTTCATTCTCTTATACAACGGTCAAAAGGGTAATTCAAAACTGTTGGGCAAATACTTCTTCTATGTATTTTATCCTTTGCATTTATGGATCATTTGCATCGCTGCCTACTTTATTAAACAATAAAATCTATGTAAGTAAAACCTGCTTCCCTAAAATGAGAAGCAGGTTTTTTCAGTCTTTTCCCTCTATTTTTTCCGCGATCATTCTTAAATACTCTTCCTGTTCCCTTTCAAGAGCATTTCGATATCTTTCGGATTCCTCGCTTAATATCTCACGGGACTCTATCCATTTAAGATTATTGGCAGCCCTATCCGTCTTTAATACAAACTGTCTATACTCATAGCCAAGCTGAAGAAGTGCAAGTGCTTCATCATCTTTTAGCAATCCGGAGGTTATCATTCCAAGTGTGTCATAGATCGTGTCGTTTGCGATAGGTCCGATAATAACATCGGCATCAATGGTATCCTTACGCCCGCGGCGGTTATTGAAAATATATGAAAACCATTCCGCTTCTCTTTTAAAATAGTGTACTTTCAGACCATCAAATTCCATCTCATAAGTATTAATAACAGGAGTTTTTCCTCGTCTTTCTTTTGCCCATCGACAAGAAAATTCCTCATCATCCGTCAGATAAAAGCCTTGTCCGAAATCAGCATTTTTTCTTCCGTATCGGATATCCGGATTTTTTATAACCTCAAATCCTGTATGAAAAAGTCGCATATCTATCACCTTTTCCCTTAAACAATAACGTCATTTATCTTATGAATACATATTCCGTGTCATTTGATCTTGTTTTATCAAAGCTGTAACCGCTCCAGCTAAACCCCTTAAGCTGTTCGGGAGTTTCCGCTCCGATACCGGCAAGATATCTTACCATCTCACCCCTTGCCATCTTGGCATATACGCCTTTTTGCACAACCTTATCGTTTTGAAGTTCTCCAAAAACACAGGTGATAAACAGGTCATTTGGCTGCAAAAATTTTTCAATACATTTCGAGTATTCCTTTGATGCAAGATTGATGATCGTTCTGCTCTCATCTAAAATTTCATTGTAAAGATCATCACCCCAGAAATCATACAAATTTCTAAAACCCGCAACATCAACCTTTGTTTTCATTTCCAGTCTGTAAGGTCTCACCCCGTCGAGCGGTCTTACGACTCCGTAAAATCCCGACAGAATGCGCAAATGCTCCTGCACATAATCAAACTGTCCGTCTTCAAATACTGCAGGTGCCATGTAAGTATACTGGATCCCGTCATACGACAAAAGAGCGGGTGTCAAGGAACTCCTTAAATTCATATCGGCAAATCTGTCCGAATTCAGACTTGCAATCTTGTCGTTGCATCCCCAAAGTTCTTTTTGCTCTTTCAGGGAAAGACTTTTGATCCATTCCAAAAGAAGTTCTGTCTTTTCCAAAAAAGGCGGAACCTCTTTACACTCAAA